>JASHTU010000461.1 GCA_030040395.1 Acidobacteriaceae bacterium | reverse complement strand
GTTACGCTGGCCACCGAAGCCTCGAACGGCACGCTCAACAGCACGCAAGACGCTGCGGCCAACCAGGAGTATCAGTCCATTCTTTCCGAGATCAACAACATCGGCAACACCACAACCTACAACCAGAACCAGGTCTTCAACGGCGCCGCCGCCGGAGTGAGCATTTACACCGGCGATTCGTCCTCGCAGAGCGCGTCCATTGACGACTTGTATTTTGCCCAGATGTCTGCCTCCGACGTGGGCGATGCAGGCGGCACTGTACAGCAGAGTTCCGCAGGCCAATTCCTCGATCTGTCGGTCGACACGGGCACCGCGCTGACCAAGGCGGCCACCATGGGCGACACGGTTTCCGGCGCGCTCACCTTCACCATCACCAACCCGGATGGCACGACGAGCACGATCGCCACGACGGCCACCACGGTAAGCGGGCTGGTCCAGGAGATCAACAAAGACGGCGTTCCCGGCGTCACCGCCAGCTTTACGACCGCAGGCGCGGCCGGCATCGCTGGAGTCAACTCCGGAGATACAGGCATCCTGCTCACCAACTCCAACGCCAACGTCAGCATGACGACCACCGCCAGCACGGTCGAGGACACCACGTCCGGTCAGTCCGCGGCGTCCGCGCTCGCTGCCAGCACAAAGGCCACCAACACGATCGAGTACGTGACCGCCGCGGGCGGCGACACCACCGCCGACCTGGCCGCCACCAACCTGACTACGCAAGGCAACGCCGAGTCGGCGCTGACTGCTCTGAACGGCGCTATCGCCGACGTGGCTTCGCAGGACGGCTACATCGGCGCGCAGATCAACACGCTGAATGCGGTCAGCTCGGTCATGAGCACGCAGTCTGAGAACATCCAGTCGGCGCAGAACGCGGTGCAGGCCACCGACTATGCGGCGGCGTCCTCCAACATGTCGAAGTACGAAATCCTGAGCCAGACGGGCATCGCCGCCCTGGCGCAGGCCAACAGCATGCAGCAGGAAGTGACCAAGCTGCTGCAGTAATCCAATCCGCAGAAATGCCGATCAACAAAGAGGGGCGTCCGTTGGGCGCCCCTCTTTGCGTGAGCCGGAAGCGAATGCGGAGATGAAATTTCTCCAACCCGGCGCGGAAGCGGATGGTTTGCGGGCTGCTTGGAAACCATGAGGGAGGGGGCGATGGGCACTGTCGGGCTGAGTTTCGGGTCGCCGACGAGCGGGACGGGATTTGACGTAAGCTCGACGGTGGCGCAGATCGTGAGCAATCTCCAGAACGTGGAGACGCCGTGGAAGAACCAGTTGTCTACGCTCGAGAGCCAGGATACGGTGATCTCGAACCTGGGCACGCTGTTTTCGAACCTTTCGAACGATCTTAGCTCGCTCACCGATTTTCAGGGCATTCTGGCGCAGAAGGAAGGCTCGAGCTCCGATACGAGCCTGCTGGAGTTGACATCCGCTTCAGCTTCGGCGGCCGCCGGCACTTACACGGTGGTCGTGAATTCGCTGGCCACGACCGCCAACGGGTACCTTGATCCCATCGCCAACGCCTCCGACCAGCTTACGGGTTCGATCACGATCAATGGTTCGACGGTGGATGTTCCCGACTCGTCGACCGGCAATAACACGCTTGGGGGTTTGGTTTCGGCGATCAATGCGGCGGGGATCGGGGTGACGGCGAGCGTAGTCACGGACGCCAACGGCTCGCGGCTGAGCCTGGTTTCGAACACCTCGGGCGCCGGCGGGAGCCTGAGCGTGACCTCGGCCATTGAAGACGGCGGCGCAGAATTGAATTACAACGCCAACCTCGCCACCGGGGCGAACGCCTCGCTCTCAGTGAACGGCGTCGACTATCAAGTGGCTTCGAACACGGTGACCAATCTCATTCCGGGCGTCACGTTTCAGTTGCTGGGCGAGAGCGCGGACGGGTCCACGGTCCAAGTGGTGATCACGAACGACAATTCGGATATCGAGAGCACGGTGAATCAGTTTGTAACCGACTACAACTCGCTGATCAGCGCCATCAACACCCAGGAAGGCGACGACAGCTCAGGAAACCCGGAACCGCTGTTCGGTTCGCCGACACTGTCGCTCTTGCAGCAGCAGCTTTTGGGAGGCTTGAACACTGAGAGCCCGAACGGCTATCTGGACGCGGTCCAGAATGCGAGCGACACGCTGAGTGGGTCCATCAGCATCACGGTGGGCGGAGGAACGGAGCAAACGGTCAACGTGGGCGATTCGTCCACTCCCGACACGCTGGCCGGGCTGGCGCAGGCCATTAACTCGGCAAACATCGGCGTGACGGCGAGCGTGGTGACTTCGAGCAGCGGATCCCAACTGCAGCTGGTGTCGAATACCGCCGGATCGGCCGGGGCGCTGACCGTGACCTCTTCGATTACCGACCAGACGACCAGCACAGCGCTGAATTACAACAGCGAAGCCACCGACATCAACAGTCTCACCGGCCTGGGCATCAGCGTGAACAACGATGGTTCGCTCACTTTTGACGCCAACTCGCTCGATTCAGTGCTGAACACGGATTTCTCGAGCGTGGTGGGCTTCTTCCAGAACGCCGACAGTTGGGGGCAGACGTTTTCGAACCTACTGACCAACGCCGGGACAAGTTCATCGACGGGCATTCTTGCGCTCGCGTCCAGTTCCAACAGCAACATTGAATCTACGCTCAACGCAGAGATTTCCAAGGAAAGCAGCCAGATTTCGGCCCAGCAGACGAGCTTGACGGCGGAGTTGAACAGCGCCAACGAAATCATGCAGCAGTTGCCCTCGCAATTGCAGGGAGTGAACGAACTTTACGCGGCCATTACCGGCTACAACGAGAACACCAACGGCTAAGGGAGCCGCACAGAGATGGGGAATTATCAGGAACACATGTTGGATGGGGCTTCGGCCGTCGACCTTGTGGTGGCGCTCTATGACGGAATCGTGCGCTTTCTTTATGCGGCGGTGGGAGCGGTGGAGCGGGGAGACGCCGACGAGCGGAGGGCGGCGGTAAAGCGGGCGCTGGACATCATCATCCACCTGCAGGCGCGGCTGCGGATGGATGTGGGCGGACGGCCGGCGCAGGCGCTGAGCGAATTTTACGCCTCGATCTTCGCGCAGATTCTGCAGGCCTCGCAGGCGGCTTCGAAGGCGAAGTTCGAGCACGCCATCGCCTGCGTGCGCAACGTGCGCGAGGCCTGGCGGCAGGTGGCCAGGGATCCCGAGGCCATCCCGGAGAGAGCGGGAGCGGCGAGGATGCCCCGGCGTTTGCAGGCGGCCGTGCATGGCGCCGAGACCGCGCCGGAGGCGGGTCACGCCTCCAGTTGGACGGCGTAGCTCCTGGCGACCCGCTGAGCGTCTCGCTTGCTGAATGGCTTACCGGCCGATCGAGCGCTCAGCCGGCGACCGTGAGTTCCTCTTCCAACTGTTGCTTTTGATAGAGGCTGGCGTAGTAGCCGTCGAGGGCGAGCAGTTCTTCGTGCCGCCCCACTTCGACGATTCTGCCGCGATCGAGCACCGCGATGCGGTCGGCGTTGCGCACCGTGGAGACGCGGTGGGAGATGAGAATAGTGGTCGCGGTGGCGGTGTAGGCGCGCAGGCCGCCGAGGATACGTTCCTCAGTGTAGGTGTCCACGTTGGCCAGGGCGTCGTCGAGGATGAGGATGGCGGGACGGCGCACCAGGGCGCGCGCGATTGCCGCCCGCTGCTTTTGTCCGCCGGAGAGGGTGACGCCGCGCTCGCCCACCATAGTTTCAAAGCCTTGGGGAAACTCCTCGAACTCCTTGCGGATATGGGCGGCTTCCGCGGCTTCGAGCAAGTCCTCGGCATCCGCCTGGGGCGCGCCGAAGACCAGGTTTTCGCGAATGGTCTCGCTGAACAGGAAAGTTTCCTGGGGCACCATGCCGATGTTGCGGCGCAGAACGGAGAGCGGATAGTCGCGGATCGGCCGACCGTCGATGAGCAACGCGCTTTCGGGGGCTTCGTAGAGGCGCACGATGAGGTTGGCCAGCGTGGACTTGCCGGAACCGGTGGGACCGACGATGGCCAGACTGGAGCCGGCGGGAATGTGCAGTGAAATGTCGCGGAGCACGGGCGCATCGCCGTAGCTGAAATTCAGATGACGGAATTCGATCTCTCCCCTCAGCGATTCGTTCTGCCCAACGGCTA
>JASHTU010000001.1 GCA_030040395.1 Acidobacteriaceae bacterium | reverse complement strand
CGGGTCTTGCAGACCGCCTCTCACGCACGCTGATGGTTCATTTCGGCGTTCTCGGCACATTCAAATCCCATAGGTGGTAGATCACCGCATCCGCCGCAAACGCAGCGGCTCAGTGCAAACGGTCCTATCGAAACTGGCGCAGCCTGCCCGCCGCACCTGCCTACGCGCAGGCCAGTTCCGATAGGAACCTAACGTTTCCCGATACTTATCCTCCCAACGAGGCCGAAATCGCTGTCAATGAGTGCCTTGGCCTGGTATCGCCAGTTGACCGACCCCATCCGATTTGTCGCTTGTTCACTTATCGTCTGGCTGCGAAAGTGGATGGCTAGCGGACCAGGGGACTCTCCCACACGCGAAGAAGCAACTCCTTGAGCTGAGCGAAGTCCCTGGAACCAAGCTCCGCTCGCCATTCGCGCTCGATCTCTCGGAGCACCTCCAAGGCCGTTGCGTACGCAGCGTGTCCGCGCTTCGTAAGGTGAACAATTCGCGCCCGGCCCTCATCCGGCGCGTCGGACCGTGCGAGATATCCAAGATCTTCGAGACTTCCCAGCAAGCGGTTCATCGCCTGCTTGCTCATCCCCGCACGTTCAGCCAGAACGCCGGGACGAACGCCATCCGGTCCGGGAAAACGGAACAGCGCCATGTGCGGCAGGCTGAGTTCTTTAAAGCCCGCCGCATTGAGATCGCGAATGATGCGCCGGTGAATCGACTCGGCCGGAACGCGCAGCAGCGCGCCAATGAGCATGTCCCTGGATTTGACCGGTGGATTTTCTTCGAAAAAAGTCATTGACACTCTCCGTAAACTATGTTTACCATAATTTCACGGTAAACAGAGTTTACAAAAGGAGAATCAAATGACAGCCTTGAATTACGACAACGAAGCAGATGGAATGGCGCCTCTACCGCAGAGCAGCCAGGTAAAGCATGTTCCACAGGGCGCCGGCGCCGCCTACTGGGGGCCTGGCGAGTTAATGACGTTTCTTATCACCGGCGACGAGACAAACGGCGCGTACTTCATGGCCGAGGTTTCTGTGGCGCCGGGCGGAGGCACGCCGCCCCACATTCACCACCGCGAGGACGAGTCATTCCACGTACTCGAAGGCACACTGACGATTCAAGTGGGCGGAGATACAATCACTGCATCGGCTGGAGACTTTGCGTTCCTTCCCCGTGGAATCTCTCATTCGTTTAAGAACGGCGGCGGCAGCTATGCAAAGGCGCTGGTCTTAACCACTCCGGCGGGCCTCGAAGGCTTTTTTTCGGAAGTGTTCGAGCCTGCAAGGGATCGTTCCGCGACGCCGCCGACTGCCAGCAAAGAGCTGATCGGCCGGGCGCTCGCAGCCGGTCCCAGATACGGACTAGAGCTTCTTCCCTAGGCATAATCCACCAAACGCGATGGGAATCGGAGGTTTTGTATGTCACTGCAGTTTCCCGATCTATGCGTTAATCCTTCCGACGAAACGATCCGCTTAGGGCCGCTTGCAGTACGCTTCCTGATCACCGGTGAGAACTCGTCCGGCACGGTCGCAGTCTTCGAGGTTGTTGTCCCCGCCGGGCAGCGCCTGATGGCGCCGGCGCATAGCCACGACCACTACGAGGAGACAGTCTTCGGCATCGACGGCGTGTTGACCTGGACGGTGGATGGCAAGCTGATCGACGTGGGACCAGGGCAGGCGCTTTGCATTCCGCGGGGCGCCGTTCACCGGTTCGACAACAACGGCGCGGAGGACGTGAAGGTCCTCTGCGCGGCCACACCCGCCGCAATCGGCCCGCAGTATTTTCGCGAAGCGGCGGAAGTGATTAACACGGCGGCCGGCGGTGCACCGGACCGAACGAAGATGGTAGAGATCATGTGCCGCCACGGACTGGCTCCGGCTCCGCCTCGTGCTTAACGGCTGCGGCTAAGTTGGAATAACAGCTGACAACGCGAAACTTTAGGCCTGAAAGTGCGCCGAGCGCATAATCGCCGATTCACTCATTGAGCTAGTTGATTGCTTCCGATAGGCCGACAGTACCTATGGGCTTGCTATCGCAGGTCGCAAAACCGGGATCTGAGCCACCCGGTCTCTGCCAGCCGAGCAGGCGCATCAGCAAGGCGGATCCAATCTGGACGACGGAGGGGGTTGATGGGGGAAGTGTTCGTGAAATGGATTCCAAATCATTCAAGTCATGGCTTGTTGACCTGGGCAGCGGACCTGCGGGGACGACAAGCTCTTCGCCGTTGGAACGAATGCGGGAAAGGTGGCGGGCCGGGCACTCGGGGGTGTATGCTCTGATGACTGGCCAATCAAAATGGATATTCCGGCGGAATGACTAGCGTTGTATCTCCGAGAGCGGGCGAGGAGACCGCAAAGACGAAATTTTCCTGCTTCTTCATGTATTCCCTATTGACCTCGTTCGGTAGCTTCCCTGGTGATTCTTTCGTGTGTTTGGGCCATCACGGTTTTGGCTCATCAAGCCGCGCGATCCATTGAAACAACGAAATCTGATGCTTGCATCCGACCCCAAGGCTCATTCGGCTAATCCCGGTAGAGAAAGGGCATTGCCATGGCAAACAGCTTATGGACGGCGTTTATCGCCGATAACGGAAGTAACGATATTCTGGTGGCTTCGTTGCCTGAGGGCGGAACGTGGACGCCCAGTGTCCCGATCAACCAGACGAGCCCACATACACCGTCGTTGGCGTTGTTCAACGGCAGTCTTTACGTGGCCTTCATCACCAACGACGTCGATAGCGCGACGGGCGTTCCGAGCAATCGCATTTTTCTTTGCTCGACAACGGACGGCGTAAGCTGGAGCGACGCGACTTTCTTCAACCAATACAGCAAATGCGCACCATCTCTGGCGGTGTGGAACGGCAAGCTGCACGTCGCCTTCGTCGCCAATAACCCGTCGAATACCCTCCTCGTCTATTACTCGTCGACGCCCGACGATCCAACGAGTTGGAGCGCGACGGTCCCCACCAATCAAACCAGCGCCTATGCGCCTTCTCTTGCGGCCTACGGCCCGCCCGGCCAGACCGGCGAACTCTATTTGGCCTTTGTCTCCCTTTTGAACGAAATCTGGGTCTGTTCCCTCGCCGCCGGCGGGGCCTGGAGCACGTCGGCTCTCACCTATCAGTTTGGCAACTTTTCACCCTCGCTCGCGGCTGGCGACACTCTCTATCTCGTCTTCGCAGCCGACAATTCGGTTAGTGGCCAGTATTCTGCGAGCAACGACTTGTATCTTTGCTCGCTGAATGCGAACGGGAGCTGGTCTGGCGCCGTTCCCATGAACCAATCCACTTCGGCGACCCCTTGCGCGGTCGCGTTCGGCTCCGGTCTCTCTGCCGGATTCGTCGCCAACAACTCCAGCGACGAAGTTCTGCTTGCCTCGAACTCGAACCCGACGTCGAACTGGTCGAGCAGCAATGTCGACCTCAAACAGCAGAGCGCGGTTGGACCGGCGATCGCGGTGGCGCCTTTCAGCTGCTGCTATCAGCTTGTCACGTTCCCGGGGACGCTCGGAGGCAGTTCGCAATATGTCTTCTGGACCGGCCTGGGAAGCGATAATCAGCCGATCCCAGTGTTGGATCTTGTGGTTGAAATCAATATCGATGAGGCCATTGTCGTCAGCCCAACGAAGGGCTCGCCGCCCGGCTCGCCCATTGGTTTTCAGATCAACGGGCTTCCGGCCAGAGCGGACCAGCAACCGGGTCAGGTGACGACCGATTGGAGTCCAACTCCGGGGGATCTGGCGACCGGCTGGCAGCAATATGGCATCAAGATGTGGCCGAAAACGACCATGTTGATCTCGTGGGCGCAATACTGGCCGCCGGCAGTTCAGCAGAACCCGAACGTCAACGCTAATTTCACCGTGAACACGCCCAATCAGGACACCGTCACTCTGCCCAACGATCTCACCATCCCGGCTGGTTGGAAGATCCGTTTTGTATTCAATTACTCCTCACAGAGCCCCGGCACGATCACCGGGTTTGACTGCAAGGTGACGGATAGTAACGGACAGAGCGTGGGTCCCGACATGGGTATCAACTTCCTGGCCCCCCCGAACGTGCTCACCTCGGGCGGCCCTATTGGGCTTGGCAATCTGTCCCAGATGGTCGCTTTCCAGGTCGTGCTGGTAGGTTTCTATGACAGCGCCACGGCATTCCTGAATAATGGATGCGGGTCGATCACTGCGCGAGCGAGCACGCCGCTTACCGTACAGACTGTATGGCCCGCGGACGCGGTCGGCAACGGTGGCACGGCAGAGAATGCCAACAGCACGTATGGACAGTTGCCGCAGTGCCCGAGCAAGTCGTTCACGCAGCCGTTCGGGGTGAGCTAGACTGGACGAGGAATTTACGTAGGGTATTTTGCAGTGCGCAACGTGCCGTTTTCGTAAGAGAAACGGCACCTGATCGAATCGGCCCTCCCTACGCCCATCCCTGATCCGGTATAACCAGCGCGTCTCTGTCGTTTGACGACGCCTTCAACTCTCTGCCTGCCGCCGGCGCGCGAAGGCCGACTACCGGACGAAGGCCGCGCTATGCTCGCCTTCTGCGCCGATCAGCGCTGCGGAGCAAGCCGTGCCGGACAGCGAATTTGGCCGGCTGAAATAGGATTGGGAGACATAGAGATCCGGGAAGGAGTCCCGGGCCTTCGCTATAGCGTCCGCCGCGCAGCGGCTTAGTGCAAACGGGCTTCAGTCCCGCGATTTTCACGGGTTCGTCAATGAGCGCATGATCGCCAATGCACTCACCGAGCCAAAAGATAGGTAATGTTGTGTCGGCCTTGCGCCAGTTTTCCTCAAGTACGCGCCGACCGCGCATCCCGGCCTGCCGCCCCAATACGGACCTTGCCCGCTGGGCATGTAAACTTTGGGGGCATGGACGTGCTGGACTGGCTTCTGGATTCCGATCCTGCGATTCGCTGGCAGGTTTTGCGCGATCTTGTCCATGCGCCGCTCGGGGTCGTGGCAGCCGAACGCGCCCGCACGGCTACGGAGGGCTGGGGCGCCAGGTTGCTCCCTCTGCAGGGCGACGACGGCCAATGGGCCGGAGGCGCATGTTTCCCCGCCAACAGCCTCAACTGGCGACAGGAAAACCACGGCCAGCCTTGGACCTCTACGCTGCCGGTGCTTCAAATGCTGGTCGATTTCGGGATCGATCGACGTTCTGACCAGGTTCAAAACGCCATCGAGGCGGTAAGAGCAGGCTGTCGCTGGGAACATGCCGGACAGCCATTCTTCAGCGGCGAGGTCGAACCCTGCATCAACGGTAGGGTGGTCAGGATAGGCGTCTACTTCGGCCAAAATGTGGACGCAGTGGTCGATCGCCTGCTCGATGAACAGCTCGAAGACGGCGGCTGGAACTGCGAGGCGGAAAACGGCTCAATTCGCTCCTCTTTCGCGACCACCATCAACGTTTTGGAGGGCCTGCTCGAGCACCAGAAAGCAACCGGAGGCTCTCCAGAAATCGACGCAGCCCGGCGCCGGGGAGAAGAATACCTTCTGGCCAGAGGGCTCTTGCGGCGCAAGAGCACAGGCGAAGTCGTAAACTCATCCTGGCTGCAGTTCTCTTTTCCAGTTCGGTGGCGCTATGACGTACTGCGCTGCCTGGACTACTTCCGTTCGGCCGGCGCCTCTCCAGATCCCCGCATGGAGGACGCCATTCATCTTCTCCGATCAAAACGACAACGGAATGGCGCCTGGCTGCTGGAAAATACCCACCCGGGAACGATTTACTTTCCCCTTGAGGACGGGGACGAACGGCCCAGCCGGTGGAACACGCTGCGGGCGCTGCGCGTCCTCGACTGGTGCGAGAGGAATGCCGCGTGAGCCTAATCTGCGCCGCTCACATCCCCGGCGTCTGCTGCCCCTGCGGCTTGGCGTTCATGCGGATCAGGCCGTGTTTGCGGTAGTTGTCCCAGATGTTGCTGAGGAACACGCTGAAAGCCTGCTCGCGCCGCTGGGAAAGAATCTGGTCGCGGGTCTGGTCTACATTCTGGGCAACCTCGGCCGCCGTGGGCTCCTGTTTGTCCACCAGCTTGGCCACCACCCCGTTCTGCTGCGTGTCGATTGGCCCGCTGATGGCGCCCACGCTCAAGTTGAAGAGTTGCGGCGCCACATCGCCCACCGACCCCAAATCTGGAACCTGCCCGGTTTGACCCACCAGGTCGCTGGTTTTCACGGTGGCGCCCTCCGCCTTGGCCGCCTTTGCCAGGTCGTTCATCGCTTTTGCTTTGTCGGCGAGCTCCTTGGTCTTCTGGTTGAGCAGCGCCGGCAATTGCTCCTGGCGATAATCGTCCAGCACGTGCGATTTCCACTCCGCGAAGGTCGGCGCATGCGCCGGGGTAATGCCCGTTACCTGAAAGATGGCGTAACCCTCGCCGGTGGGCGCGTTCTCCGGCGGCGCGCCCTGCTGCATCGTGAACGCCTTGGCCAGGATCTGCGTACTGTCGGGCACGGCCGAAATCACCCCCTGGCGCGCCACCGGCGGCGTGGTCGCCACCTGCAAATGGTGCGCCGCCGCCGTCTTCGCCAGCCCGTCCTTGATCGCCTCTGAAGTCAACGTCTGCGCGTAGTCCTGCTGCGCTTTCTCTGACTGATCGCGGATCAGCGTGGCCTGGATCGTGGGCAGCACCTCGTTCAGCGCCTGCGTCGCCGCCGGCTTGCGCTCTTCCACCTGCACCACGTGGTAGCCGAATTGGCTTTTCACGATCGCAATCTGGCCCACTTTCTGCGTGAAGATGGCGTTGTCGAATTCCGGCACCATGCGCCCGCGCTGCACAAAGCCCAGTTCGCCGCCGTTATCCTTGCTGCCCGGATCGTCGGAGTATTTCTTGGCCAAGTCCTTCCAGTTTCCGCCCGCCTGGAGCTGCTTGAGAACCATTTCCGCCTTGGCCTGGGCCGCGGCGTCGGTCTTGGCGTCGGCCCCCGCCGGCACGCTGATCAGAATATGCCGCGACCGCACTTCTTCGGGATTCTGATAATCCGCCAGATG
>JASHTU010000460.1 GCA_030040395.1 Acidobacteriaceae bacterium | reverse complement strand
CGAGCCCGAGGTCGGGCACAAAGAGAAAGCGATTGTCGGGGGAGAGGACCACCTCATGGGCGTGCGGCCCTTCTTGGCGCTTGGGATTGGCGCTGGAGCCGTGGTGCTGATCGAACCAGGTCATCGCGCCAATGCTTCCATCCTTCAGAATGGCGTACGAGGCCACGCTTCCGCTTCCGTAGTTGGCGACAAACAGGATCTTTCCCAACTTATCGATCGCCAGGTGGCACGGGCCGCTGCCGCCCGAAGATACGGTATTGAGAAACTTGAGCGATCCGGTCTTGGGATCGATGGCGTAGCTGCTGATAGAGCCTTCATGGAATCCATTGCCCCGAGGAGCATTCGGATTGCGATTGGCCATTTCGTTCACCGCATATAGATAGCGGTGGGTCGGATCCGTGATGAGAAACGACGGGTTCGCCATTTCCGCCGCGAGACCCGTTGAAGTCAGGCTCCCCGTCTTCTCATCGAAGCGATAGAGATAAATGCCCTTGCTCGCGCCGGAGGTATAAGTTCCCACATAGACGAAGTAGTCGCGGGAACTGTGGACAGGATTCGCTGCAAGCGTCGCGCCCGAGGAAAAAACCACCGCTCCGGCAAAAATCGTCGCGCAAATTGTCCGCATCGAGTGCCTGATGCTGAGCCGCTCAAAAACTTCACTTTTGCAAGACATCGTATTCTCCAAGGTTCCACGAAATGGTAAATCCCGCGGAATCAACAGCCGGATCGCCCTGATTCGGCCCCTCCATAAACTATCTCTTACGGCGCATGGAGCGCAAATTTGCGCGCCGATTCGAGCAGCCGCGCCACCGATTCCTTTGAACACGACTCGGTATAGATCCGCAAAAGCGGCTCGGTGCCGCTGGCCCGGAACAGAATCCACGTTTCCGCGGCCTTCGGCTTTATTGCAGCCTCGGGGTTGTCTAAATAGAGTTTCACCCCGTCCAGGGTCTCGGTGCACAACACCGGCATTCCGGCCAGCACAGGGTCGCCCGGCTTGAGCGCCCGAGCCCGCATAATCGCCGCGTTTTTCGCCTCGTCGGGAATGTGCAGATCGATGCGCCCGTACTGGTGTTCGCCGTACTCGGCCTGCAGTCCAGCCACCAGCTCGCCCAGCGTCTGGCCTTCCTCGGCCATCACGTTCGCCACGAGCAGCGCGTTGAGCAGCCCGTCCCGCTCCGGCAAATGGCGTTGGAAGCCGATGCCGCCCGACTCCTCGCCGCCCATCAGAATCTCCCGCTCCAGCATATAGTCGCAGACAAACTTGAAGCCAATGCCGTGCTCGATCAGTTCCCGTCCGTAATGGGCGCAAATGCGGTCCAGCATCTTGGTCGTGTTGAAGGCGCGCGTCACCGCGCCCGGCCAGCCTTTGCGCTTCAGCACCCAACTCAACAGCACCGAGTAAATCTTGTGGGGATCGACAAAATTCCCAAATTCGTCGGTAGCCCCAATGCGATCCGCGTCACCATCCGTACACAGGCCGGCGTGGCAACCGTTGACCACCGTCGCCTCGCCCAGCGCACGGATGTGCGGCTCGATGGGCTCGGGGTTGATGCCCGGAAACAAGGGATCGGGGTTGGCGCGAATCTGCACGCAATCCACGCCGATGCGCTTGAAAATATCGGCAAGAATCGTGCCCCCGGCGCCGTACATCGAGTCGATGCAGAACTTCATGCCCGACTTCGCGATCAGGTCCAGGTCGGCAAACCTCTCGATGGCCTCGAGATACGGCGGCAGAAAATCCACTTCCTCAATCCGCGCCGGCTCGGCGCGCTGCGCGGGCTTACCCAGGTATGACTCGATAGCCGCCATGATTGACGGCTTGCCCGACCCCCCGTACCACGCCTTGTACTTCACCCCGTTCCACTGCGCCGGATTGTGCGACGAGGTGATCATGATGCCGCCGGCCGCTCCCCGCGCGCGCACCCCGAAGCTCAACGCCGGCGTTGGCGTCACTGCCTTCGCCAACATCACGGGAATACCCGTGGCCGCCGCGACCTCCGCGCACGCCCGGGCGAAGGCCTTCGACCCGAAGCGCGTGTCGTAGGCGATGCAAAGGCCCTTCCCGGGATCCTCCTGCGCATGGACATACGCGGCGATGGCCGCCGCGGCCGCCCGCACATTCGCAAAAGTGAAGTCGTCGGCGATCACGCCACGCCAGCCATCGGTGCCGAACTTGACCGGACATTGAGTCATGGTTCGAGCGCTTCACTCCTGAGAGTAAAGGTAAACAATAACAGGAGGTGCGACATGAGCGCACCGCCTTCCTCTACACTGGTGTCGATCCCCGTTACGGAGGTCGAAATGACAACTCCCGCGCCTCAACCTGCCTCTCAAGGGCCCGTTATCCGCAACATTTCCGACACCGCACTCTGGGCCGCGGTCTTCCGCGGTTGGGAATCCCAGCGGCCGGACGCGTTGTTCCAGGACCCCTATGCGGAGCGCCTGGCCGGCGAGCGCGGCGCCATCATCGCGAGAGAACTCAAATTTGGAACCCGCCATACCTGGTCGTGGATTGCGCGGACGTATGTAGTCGACCACATGATCCTTGAGCATCTCGACGCCGGTGCCGAGATGGTCGTCAACCTCGCGGCCGGCCTGGACACGCGTCCCTATAGGATGGCTCTGCCGGCCTCCCTTTGCTGGATCGAGATCGATCTGCCCTCAATTCTCGATTACAAGCAGGAGCGCCTCGCGGACGAGCGCCCGGCCTGCTCTCTCGAACGCCTCCCGCTCGATCTTTTCGATCGCAGCGCGCGCCGCGAGATGTTCGCCCAACTCGGCCGCCGGGCAAATCGCGCACTTATTCTCTCCGAAGGCCTGATGGTTTATTTCAGCCGCGAGCAGGCGGCCGCATTGGCTGAGGATCTGGCCGGGCCGTCGAGCTTCAAAACCTGGATTCTCGACCTCGTCTCTCCCGCACTGCTAAGGGTAATGCAGAAGCGGATGGGCGCCCATCTCGACGCCGCGGGCGCGCCCCTTCAATTCGGTCCGGAGGAAGGGCCGGACTTTTTTCTTCCCTATGGTTGGAAACCGGCGCGCACGCAATCGCTTTTGCACATGGCGGCGCGCGTCAAGCGCCTGCCGCTTTGGATGCGGCCCTTTGCTCTTTTCCCGGACCGGTTCCCTCCTCAAGGCAAGCGGCCCTGGGGTGGGGCATGTTTGCTGGTGCGCGAGTAAACGAGAAGACTCGGGCGGCTCCTTCTCAGCCCGTTACTTGTCGTTGGGATCCGATTGCTGCTTCCGCGCCTTTTCTTCCGCGGCGGCCTGCGCGTCGA
>JASHTU010000459.1 GCA_030040395.1 Acidobacteriaceae bacterium | reverse complement strand
TCGCATCCGAAGGCCTTTATGAACTTCCGCAAACCTCCCCATCTCTGACAACTTCCACGAAGCCTGATAGCGCTTGAGAGCCCTTCAATTCTCGCCTTGACAATCTAGGAATGGCGATAGGCTCTTCCGCCATCGCCTTTGGGTTCGCTGATGAATACTGAGTCTCCAGTCAACGCTCCGTTGACAAGCCAGACCGCCACGGGTCCTGACGATATAGCTGAAGCGACTGTCAACGTCTCGATAACAGCTTTGACACCTGAATGCTGATCCACATTCTCCGTTGGCATCACCACAGTATTTTCAATCGCTTATCTCAAGCTCAGAGTTGGCGCGGTTACGAATGCGCTTAGAACCAAAGTCGCGTTTGACCAATTTTCCCGCAGAAGCGGAAAGAATCCTCCGCCTTGACAACCTCCCCGGACGCGCTCTACTGTCGGTCTACGAGATTGTCGCGCAGCGCAGGTTGAGATTTGGCCTATCCCACCCCAGTCAACGACCAGATCACCGATGCCGTCACGCAGCCGAACGTTTTGTCGCTGGGGCTGTCGCCGGCGCTGGCTGCGAGCACCCTGTACCAGGCAATCGCTCAGGCAATGGGCAACGCCGCCAACAACGCGACCACGGCTCAGCAGCAGGGCAGCATCCTGTTTAACGCCGTCGCGGCCACCGGCTGCGCAATCGTTTATGCGCAAAAGCCGTGACGACGGCGTTGACCTCTCTGAGCCTGTCCGGCAACCCCTGCCCCAAACGATCGTAATTCGCGCAGACACAATCATGGTCTTTGCCAAAACTATCGTAATCCCCGCCAAGTCTGCAGGCGGAAATTGCTTTATGGTGATTACGTCGCGCTTCTCAATCCCCAGGCCCGGCAACTTAAATAGCTAACCGCACCTGCGCAGCGATGCGACCCATATCCGGCGACCGATCGGAACGGGGCGCCGCCCGAACTCATAGGAGAATCACATGGCTTTTCCGACAGCAGTTAACGACCAAATTACCGATTCTGTAACTCAATCCAACGTCAAGGTGCTGGGCGACGCTCCGGCGGTTGCGTTGGGCAATCTGTATCAGGCAACGGCGCAGGCGCTGGCCAATGCGGCGCATAACGCCACAACTTCGCAACAGCAGTCTGGCGTAACCGCGCAGGCCGCCACCACCATGGGTGTCGCGACGCTTTACTCGCTGGATACCGCGTCCACGGGCAAGGCGACACAGGCCATTCTCTCCAGCAAGGTGAAAGGTCTGTGAATTCTTCCTTGTGCATTCAAGTCAGTAGGATCGCAAGCGCGGCCCGCAGTCGGGAGGGGTTTGAATGGGGCGCGCCGCCAGCGTGGCGCGTCATAAACAGCGGCGCCGCATACGCGAGAGGAAAGAATGGCTTATCCCACGGCGGTCAACAACCAGATTACGGACGCCGTAACGCAGTCGAACGGCGAAGTGCTGGCAGCCTCGCCGGCCGTGGCGATGGCCAATTTATACCAAGCCACCGCGCAGGCGCTTGCTCTCGCCGCGCACAACGCCGTCCTCGTCCAGCAGCAAAACAACATCATTGCGCAATCCGTTACTGCGATGGGGGTGGCAACCCTCTACTCCCTCGACACCGGATCGACAGGTAGCGCTACGAGGAAGATCCTCGGCGTCTAGAGCAACGAACGCAATCCACCTGAAGAAAGGAATCCCAAGACATGGCATACCCTACAGCAGTCAACAACCAGATTACCGACTCGGTAACTCAAGCCAACGTGAAGGTTCTTGGCGACGCTCCAGCGGTTGCCCTGGGGAATCTTTACCAGGCGACGGCGCAAGCGCTGGCCAATGCGGCCCATAACGCTACGACAGCGCAGCAGCAAAACAACGTCACGGCGCAGGCCACCACAGTCATGGGAGTGGCCACGCTCTACTCGATCGACACCGCCAGCACCGGCATCGCCACCAAGACCATTCTCGGTTCGTAACCAGCCGCGCCCCGCCTCCATCACGCCTGCGACGTTGAGCGGCGCAGGCTGGCGCGGTGTGGTGCAAGAATCCCGCGCGTCGGGGCACAAGGCTTTGTGCTCGCGCGCGACTTCGATCCGAAGGCGTCGCTCAGGCTGGGGTTGTTTATTCCTTGGGCTGCCTTCGGCGATAGTAAGGTTTGATCTCGATGAGCGCCATCAACGCTCAAATCACGGATGCTGTGCGTCAGGCCGACGACCTCGCGATCAGCCAGGGCGCGCAGCTTTCCCTGGCGGCCACGTTTATGAGCGCGGCCAACTCCATCGGTCTGATCATGGCCAATGCGGCCCTGACACAACAGGGCACACAACAAATCGCCCAGGCTTCCACCGCGGTGACGTGCGCGTTGATTGTGGCCAAAGGTTCAAGTTAGGGAGACAATCTCATGGGGGAACAGAGAGAGAATCTGGTCAACACCCAAATCCGGGATTCGGTTCACTTCACCAATCACGCCGTCCTGGGCCACGCAGCCTCGCAGTCCGCGAGCATGCTCGATGCGCTGATGGCCGAGACCATCGGGATGGCCATGTACAACGCAATTAACACCCAGCACAATGCGCAGATGGTGAGCGGGGCTGCGGTTGCAGCCTCATGCGCGAAGATGCTCAGGGTGCAAGCGGTCCCGTGGCTTCCACCGCCGGTGGCGCCGGTGAACCCCGTGGTTTCGGGAGTAACTCCGCCGCCCCAGGGATCCAATACATACACGGTGGCAGGCAGCGGCTTTGTAACCGGGCTCAACGCGGAAATTTTCCAGAACGGCGCATTGCTGGAGACGGTCGCAGGCTCGGCGATCACCAACGTCACTGCAACATCGTTTGCGATGGAGAGCGTGCCCCTAACGGCGGGAGGCGCTTACAGCCTTCAAGTCGTCAATGCGGATCAGGGGCGTTCGGCGCCGTTCAATTTTACCGTCCCGACGGCGACTTAGCCTAAACAGCACAGTGAGCCGATGAACTGAAAATCCACACTCGAAATGAGGGCGAAATGAATGACAACGGCGGAGGGGGCGGCCAGGCTTTGGACCCGGTAAGGCAAACGCAAGCCACGACCATGTATCCCGATATACTCTTTCAGAGCGGCTCGGGTAAGGCGTTTCAGTTGGTGGCCCAGTCGGCCGCCATTGCGGTGCAGGACGCAACTGACAACTTGCGCAATATCAGCACTGTGAGCAGCACGGCGATCGGGGTGGCGATGTCGCAGTTGATGAGTTCCGGCGACTTCAAGACCTGGGCTCCGGTCATTCTCGCCGCGCAAGAGTTGGTTAAACAGAGCGCCACCGATTTTCAACAAATCGGTCAATACGCTGCGCAAGTGGTCAAAGGTTTTCCTATCAGCGATAAGGCCACATCCAGCAGCCAGTAGGAGAGTGGTTCAAAGATGCCGGGCGATAGGTCAGTACCGTTGGGAGGCGAGCTGAGAGCGGCGGCAGAAGCGTTCTTCCAGTTCGACCTGGGCGATGTTGTGCTGCATTGCGGTGACCAGGCCCGGAAATTTGGCGCTGCGGCTTGCGCGTGGGGAAGTCAAATCTACCTTGCCGAGGATCTACCCGTAGGACCGCTGGGCCAGTTCGAGCTTCTGGGCCACGAATTGGCGCACATCGTTCAACAGAGGCAAGGCAGAGCGCGCCAGACTTGCAGCCTCGCCGGTTATCCGGCCAATGAGGAACCGGAATTGGAATGGGAAGCCGCCGAGTCGGGCTGGCGTTTTGCGCACGGAATGGAGTCGCAATGGCCACGGCGGCCGTTGGCTGCGAAACGCGCTCCTGTGATCCAGCGGGCGGTGACAGTAGGGAACAAGATGTTGGCGAGCCAGGCGGATCTTGGCGAAGTGAGCGGGATTCTAGATCTGATTGAAGGCGGCTCTTCCTGGCTGAAGTGGGCGATCAATAATCGGAGCGTGAACTATCACTACACGGATAAAGGTAGTCTTCTGGTAGGAATGCAATCGGGCTTGCACGGCGTCGACCTTATGCTCTTGCGCAGTCTGGAGCTGCAGCTGCATCCGTTCAAGCTCATGGAGTTGCAACCGGAAGATCTGAATGTGGTGGCCGCCGCGGCCAACGAACCGGCGCCCAACAGCGCCATGGAAATCCAGACCAAAAAGGTGTTGGCCAGATACCAACTGCTTTCACAAAGCGAGCTGAAGATCGGCTCCGATTTCCTGATCGAATTGGGCGTTGCGGCCAGACCGGTTTTTCAGGGCGTCACCCTGG
>JASHTU010000458.1 GCA_030040395.1 Acidobacteriaceae bacterium | reverse complement strand
CGCCTGGATCATTTTCGCGGCTTCGAGGCCTACTGGTCGATTCCGGCCGAAGATGAGACGGCGGTGAACGGGGAATGGGTCAAAGGGCCGGGGATCGAGCTGTTTCGCGCCCTGGAAGCGGCGCTGGGGCCCTTGCCGCTAGTGGCCGAAGACCTGGGGATGATCACCGCGGAGGTGGACGCGTTGCGGCTGGACCTAGGTATGCCCGGAATGAAGGTGCTGCAGTTTGGATTTGGGGACAAGGGCGCGCACATACACCTGCCCCAGCACTTCGCGCCCGCGACCGTGGCCTACACGGGAACCCACGACAACGATACGACCAAAGGATGGTGGGAGACGGCCGGCGAGACGGTACACAACGCCTGTGAGGCCTTGCTGGGGCCGTTGGCGACGGTAGGAGGAGCGACCAGCCCGGTATGGCCGCTCATCCGCGCTGCCGAAGGCAGCGTGGCGCAGGTGGCTGTGGTTCCGGCGCAGGATCTGCTCGAGCTGGGCTCAGAGGCGCGCATGAATACGCCGGCCGTGCCCGCGGGCAACTGGAGCTGGCGCGCGCCGCAGGGGTGCTGGACGCCGGAGTTGGCGGCGCGGCTGGCGGCGCTGGCGGAGGTGACGGACCGGGACAACGATCCGCTGGGCGCAGGGGAAGAAGAGCCGGAGCCCGAAGCCCAATAGCATCTTCAGTGCATGGGGACGAACCGGAACGCTTCCTTGTTGAACGATTAGGCGCTTTCACAAAGTCTTATCGCCAAAATCCCCCGCAATCGACTACTCTTGCCAGAGACGCGATGAGAGACCTTTTTCTCAAGCTTCGGTCGGCGGTGGTCCACGCTCTGGCTCACGACGTCGTTAACACAGCCAAGGCGGCGGCTTACTCCAGCATGTTGATGCTTTTCCCAGCCCTGCTGGTGGCCACGACGCTGGTGGCGCAGGTGCAGTCCGGCGGGACGGCGCAGGGCGGGCTGCGGTCGATCTTTGAGCAGTTCTTGCCTCCGGATACGCTGGATCTGTTGCAATCCTCCCTTTTGAGCCGGCGTCTGCACTCGGTGCAGGTCATTCTTTCGGCGTCCAGCCTGAGTATTTTTGCCGCATTGGGAGTGATGCTGACGCTGATGGAGGGATTCCGGCGCGCTTACCGGCTCCCGGTCGAAGCGTGGAGCTTCTGGGGCCAGCGGGCGCGGGCGCTGCTGCTGGTGCCGATGGTGCTGGCGCCGCTGTCGGTTGCCACGGTGGTGATTGTGTTCGGGCGCCAGATCGAAACCTGGATGATTGAGGCCGCCGGGCACGAGCTGCGGCACATTGTGCTGTTCTTTTGGCGGATGGCGCGGTGGTCGATCGCCATCGCCACCAGCATGACTGTGCTGACCGCCCTCTACCACTTTGGCACCCGGCGCAAGGAGCATTGGGCGCGGGTGATTCCGGGCGCCTTGGCCGGCACGCTGATGTGGTTTCCCGCCACGCTGGCGTTTGGATGGTACGTCACGCGCGATGAGAATTATTCGCGCTTCTACGGCTCGTTCGCAGCCGGCATCGCGACCCTGGTGTGGCTCTATCTGACTGCGTTTATCGTGCTGCTGGGTGCGGAGCTGAACGGGGTGCTTTATTGGGACCGGCATGAGCAGACGGCTGCGCGGGAAGCGGCTCGCGCAATACCGGTAAATGTGGGAGAGACAGCGGGCCGGTTGCGGGGCTCCGGAAGGGGTGGCGCGGCGGCCTCGAAGAAAAACGGCGGCATGGCTCCAGCGCCGCAAAACAAGCAAGCGTCCGGTTCCATGAACCGATGAGGTCTCCAGCGACCAGGCTCGCGGTTTTGAGGGCGCATTTACAATAGAGACGGGTCATCCTATTGCGTTTTTTCATCCAACTGAAATTCCTTTCAGTTCCCAGGATTTCGACCGGAGAGCCTTCTCATGCCATTGAATGACTTGAGCCCCAGCGACTCTCCATCGCAGCGCCGTGCAAAGATCGTGGCCACGGTCGGCCCGGCTTCGAACACCGAGTCCGCGATCCGGGACTTGATTCGCGCCGGCGTGGATGTCTTTCGCCTGAATTTTTCCCACGGCAGCTACGAAACCAAGTCGGCGGTGATGCAATTGATCCGCAAAGTGAGCCGCCAGGAACGCAAGCCGCTGTGTCTGATGGGCGACCTGCAGGGACCGAAGATTCGCACCTCCAAGCTGAAGGATCACCAGCCGGTGCTGCTCAAGGCGGGCCACCGGCTCACGATTACTCCGCGGGAGGTGGCTGGGACGGCGTCATTGATTGGCTCCACGTTCAAAACGCTGCCGGAGAACGTGGAGCAGGGATCGCGCATTTTGCTTTCCGACGGCCTCATCGAACTGCGCGTTCATGAAGTGGTGGGCGGAGACGTGGTTTGCGAGATTATCAACGGGGGCTTGCTGGGCGAAAACAAGGGGATCAACCTGCCCGGAATTCCAGTACGCGTCCCTTCGCTCACCGAGAAGGACACAGCGGATTTGGACTTCGCGCTGAAAAGTGGCATGGATGCGATCGCGGTTTCGTTCGTTCGCACCGCAGAGGACATACGTCTGGTGCGCAACTGCGTTTCCGCGCTGGGCGGGGAGACGTGGATCATCGCCAAGCTGGAAAAGCCGCAGGCCATCGAACACCTGGACGCCATCCTGGCGGCCTCCGACGGGATCATGGTGGCGCGTGGTGACCTGGGCGTTGAAGTGCCGCCGGAAAAAGTGCCGGCCATTCAGAAACACATCATTCGCCGCGCGGCGGAGTAC
>JASHTU010000457.1 GCA_030040395.1 Acidobacteriaceae bacterium | reverse complement strand
GCCTGCGATCTGGTCGTGTGTTGGGAGCACAACTGGCCAGAATGCCCAATCGAGGTGCTTGAGCTACGAACCTCCATCAAGAATCTCGCCACGACAACACGATAACGCTGCTGCTGCCTTTCGCCTCCCTTTGAGGCAATCGCTACAATCGAACCATGGCAGCTTCCGCGCAGGATCGCGCCCGCAAAATCAAAATCATTCTCTTCGACGTCGACGGCGTCCTCACCGATGGCACAATCTGGCTCGTCCCCGGAAGTCCCAACGCCGCGCACGGCAGCGCCTTGGATGACCTTCAGAAAAATCACGGCATCGGCTTCGGCGTGAGCTCGACCACGATGATGGAAGCCAAGGGCTATAGCGCCCACGACGGCACGGCCATCTCGCTGGCCCGCCTCGGCGGCCTGAAATGCGGCGTCATCACCAAGCGCATCAGCGAAACCGTGGCCACCCGCGCTCGCGACCTCAAGCTCGAATTCATCTACCAGGGCTGCGCTTTCAAGATGCAGGCCATCCGCGAAATTATGGAGCAGGAACGCGTGGCGCTCGACGAAATCTGTTACGTCGGCGACGACGTCATCGACCTTCCCGTGATGCGCGAGTGCGGCTTTGCCGTAGCCGTGGCCAACGCCCGCGAGCGCGTGAAGGCCGAGGCGCACTACGTCACCCCCAACCCCGGCGGCTACGGCGCCGCGCGCGACGCGGTCGAGTTTATCCTCGAAGCCAAAGGCGTACTCGACCAATGCATCGACGCTTACATTGACGAGCGCAATCCCATCGCCCCGTCCATGGACATCGGCCGCGGCGGGGACTGGCCGTCCAGGCAGTAATTCGATGCTGCTCCGCTGCGGAGCCGCATCGTAACGAGCCCCGACGTTTCAGGTCAGATCGAATCATGGAAGCACAGAGCAAGCTCGCGGTTGTCTTGTTGAGCGGCGGTCTCGACTCGGCCACCGTGCTGGCCATCGCCAAAAGCGAGGGCTACGCGCCGCACGCGCTTTCCTTCTCTTACGGCCAGCGCCACGCATGGGAACTCGAAGCCGCCAAACGCGTCGCTGCTTCTCTCGGCGTAATCGAACACCGCATCGCATCCATCGATCTGCGCGTCTTCGGCGGCTCCGCTCTCACTTCAGATCTCGCCGTTCCCAAGGGCCGCGCTGCGGAAGAAATGGCCCACGGCATCCCCGTCACCTACGTCCCCGCGCGCAACACCATCTTTCTCTCCTTCGCGCTCGCCTGGGCTGAAGTGCTGGGCGCGAACGACATTTTCCTCGGCGTCAACGCGCTCGACTATTCCGGCTACCCCGATTGCCGGCCCGAGTTCATCGCCGCCTTCGAAGCCATGGCGAACCTCGCCACCAAGGTTGGCGTGGAAGGCCGCCAGCGGCTCACCATCCACGCCCCCCTCATCGCCATGACCAAGGCGCAGATCATCGCCAGGGGCATCGAACTGGGCGTCAACTATGGCCTGACCAGCAGTTGCTACGATCCCTCGCCCACCGGCGCGCCTTGCGGACAGTGCGACTCCTGTTTGCTCCGCCAAAAAGGCTTTCGCGAAAACGGGATCGAGGACCCGCTCCTCGCCCGCGCATGAGAAACTTCGCTGTTCCCTCGTTCCTGACCCTTGAACCCTGATCCTTGTTTCCTGACGGTGAGGGAATTCTCCTGCACATGTCGCTTACTTGGTTGATGGCCGGATGGCGAGTTTCTAAGCGTCAAAAACTCAATCGCGTAACGGATTCCCGCCCTCCCCGCGCCATGATTTTTCGCGCAACTGCAAGGGGGTTTTCGGTGTCTATATTGGCGGGTACAACAGGCGCCAAGAGACTTCCGGATGCGCCGCAAACGATTGCGCAAGGAAAATAAGGAGATTTACCAATGGCAAGCAAAGTTGATCATTTGAGGACACTGATTCTCGCAGCCGTACTGGCGGGAGGGCTTCTTGCCATTCCGCAATTCTCTTTCGCGGCCGGCGCGGGCGATGCGCAGAGCGCCACCGGCGCCACGCAAGCCAAACTGGACAAACCTCAGTTCAAGAACGTGCAGGTAAGCGTGGATCCCGATGGCATCGCGACCCTCACCGGCACAGTCAGCCTCTACGAATACAAGGCTGACGCCGAAAAACGCGCGCTGCACGCCAAGGGCGTCAAGGCCGTTCGCAACCAAATCCAAGTCGCCGGACCCACTCTCTCCGACGAAGAGATCGTGAAGAAGCTCGGCCCCGGGCTGGCCTACAACCGAGAGGGATACGGCAATCTCTTCGACGCCATCACCCTCCAGGTTCAAGACGGCGTAGTCACCCTCGGCGGTCATGCCCATGATTATCCCAACCGCGATTCCGCCCTCGCCCTGGCCGCCACCACGCCCGGCGTCAAGAACGTTATCGACGACATCGAAGTCGATCCGGTCTCGGAGATGGATTGGGGCGCCCGTATGGCCGTGGCGCGCGCCATTTATGGCTATCCGGCCCTGCAAAAGTACGCCATCGACCCCGTCCGGCCCATTCGCATCTCGGTGCAGAACGGGCACGTTGAGCTGTATGGCACGGTCGACAGCACAGCCGACAAACAGATCGCCTATATGCGGGCCAATAGCGTTCCCGGCGTTTTCAGCGTGAAGAACTACATCCAGGTGGCCGGCCAGTCGGGCGAAACGCAATAGTAAGCCATTGCCGTCTCCATCAACCGGCTGCGGATCGGGCCCTTTCTTTCGTGGCTCCTCGTTTCCCGATAGAATGCAACAATCAGAATTCTTAAAGGAAACACCAGAGCCATGGAGCCCAAGACGCAGCCGCCAACAGCCTCAGATCAAGACAGCGCCGGAGTCATCGAACCATCCGAGCCCGGCGCGTATCTTCCGCCCGGCCCGCT
>JASHTU010000456.1 GCA_030040395.1 Acidobacteriaceae bacterium | reverse complement strand
AGCGACCCCGAGGAAATGAGGCCCAGCGAGGCCCGCAGCGAGGTCAGCGGCGTGCGCAATTCGTGGCTAACGGTGGAGATGAACTCGTCCTTCATCTTCTCCAGCCGCCGGCGCTCAGAAACATCCTGGAACGCCACCACCATGCCGGCCACACGGCCCTCCTCGAGCAATGGATTGGCGCCGTATTCCACCGGGATCTCCACGCCGTCTTTCCGCCAGAAGATCTCATCCCGCATGCGGATCGGCTCTGAGCGGCGCAGCGCCTGCAGAATGGGGTTGGTCGACCGGGAATAGCGGGCGCCGTCAGCGTGACTGTGCCGGATGACTTCGTGAACGTCGCGGCCGGTCAACTGCTGTGGCTCGTAGCCGAGGATGCGCGCGCCGGCCTCGTTGATGAAGGTGAGCTTTCCCTCGAGGTCGATCCCATAGATGCCGTCGCCCACCGATTCGAGAATCAGCTCGCGCTGGCGCATGGCCGAATGGAGGGCTTCCTCGGCTTGGTGCTGTTCGGTCAAGTCCAAGCCGTGGGTAAGAATGAAAGGGCGCTCGCCGGGCAGCTCAATGCGGCGGCTGCGGAAAGCGATGCGGCGGTAAACGCCGTCACTGCGGCGCAGCAGCATTGCGCCCTGCCACTCCTTTTCGGTCTCCAGCGTGCGCAGGGAATCCAGGCAAGCGGCAGCGCTGGCCGCGTCCATGAGCTCGACCAGCGCACGGCCCACCAGGGCCTCGGCGCGATAGCCCAGAGTCTCTGCCGTAAAGGCGTTCAGCGAAGTCAGCCGGCCTTCCATCGAGCAGGTAAAAACAAAGCCCAAGCTGTTCTCCACCACTTCGCGGTAGCGCGCTTCGCTGGAGTGGAGGGCAATCTCCATCTGCCGCTGGCCGGTCACGTCTTGGCCACTCACAATGAGGTATTGAATCTCCTCGTTCGGCCCTTGCAGGGGGCGGAGGGTCCAGCTGACGCGCTTTTCGCCGCGGGCCGTCCGCCACGCAGTTTCGTGCGGGCCGGAAACCTGGCCACCCGCCGCCTCCTGCAGTTTCCCCGCCGCCCAGGCGCGGTCCGCAGGCTCAATCACCTCTTCCACGAAGGGCCGCCCCACAGATTCGGCAAGACTCAAGCCTGTCAGTTGCGCGCAGGGGAAATTCATGCGTACAATCCGGCCCGCGGTGTCGAGGACCGTGACCAGGGCGGGAATGGAGTCGAGCGTGGCGGCCACAAAACAGCGTTCTATGGCCAACGCGCGCTCGCTGCGCTGGCGGATGCGCTGTGCCTGCTCCTGAGACCGGATGCGGCTATAGAGATCGAGCCGCGTCATGGCTTGGCGGCCGAAAACCTCCAAAAGCCTAAGGTGCTCGGCCTTGAACTGGTTTGGCTTTCGCGCCAGCACCGCAAGCGTGCCCACCACGAACTGCGCGTTGCTCACGAGCGGGACCCCGGCGTAGGAAAGGCAAGCCGACGCGCCCAGCAGAGGGATGCCCTCCGGGGGAAAACGCGGATCCTCGCCCGCATTTTCAACTAAGAGCGGGGCGCCCTTTTCCAGCATCCATTGGCAGGCTGTGGAGTCGCGCGCCTGATCGGCGGCCTTGAAGCCGTACCGCGCCTTGAACCAGAGGCGGTTCAAGTCCATCCAACCCAGGTAAGCGTAATCGGCCGCGCACAAGATCGCGGCGAGCTCCGTCAGTTCGTCCAGGGCGGGATCGGGATTGCGGTCGAAAACAATGGATTCCGAGCGCAAAAACGCTTCCTGGCCCTCCCCGGGTTGGGACCCCAGCATTGTCCGCACGACACACGCACCCATTGTCAGTATGGTGCAGTTGGCATGAAGCTGACTGTGGCACAATTCGGGTAGAAAGGTCCAAAAGGAATACAACTCACGTAACCAGAGTTTGTTGACGGAGGTATCCGTCGGGAGATTACTTAAGATAGGTTACTTAAGCGGACCGGCCGCAGAGGTCGCCGGGGAGCGTTCTGAAAGACAACGCAAATCTATGATTTGGATCGAGCTGGTGAGTTGGCGCAAAAGCGCAAACTTTGCGGATTCCCCGACCCTGCCGCCGAAGCACTATTTTCCTTCCGGCAGCTTGCAGCAGTCACCGGCCCCTGGAGGCGCATTTGCGCCGGCGTCGAGCGCCACCTTCCACGAGCCGTCCGGTTCTTTGCGCCAGATGGTGATGAAGCGGCCGCTGGTGTCCACGGGGTTGCCGTTGGCGTCTTTGCTGTGGCCCTCGTAAACGCTCCATGTATAGCCGATGGCGCCGGAGGGTCCCATGACCGCGTCGGTCGGAGTCCAAGTAAGCTGGTAGTCCTTGGGCGACCATGTGGAAGATTTTTCGATGGCCACCTTGCCAATAACGGGCGCCGCGCCATTGCCCAGCAGCACGCCATCGTCGGCAAACCAGGAGGCGAAGCCCGCCCCGCCCCGCGCGGCTACATCCTTGGCGAAGCGAGCTTCCAGGTTGAAAAGCAGCATCTTGCCGGGGTTCACGGTGGAGTCGGTCAGGGGATTGGGCGCTTGCGCTGGCGCGCCCGGCTCGAGGAGCTGAGCGGGGGCCATTCTTGGCCGGCCGACCGCCAACAGCACCGCTAACACCGCGACCATGAGGAAAATTCTGCGCTGCCCCGCCACTGCGACCACCCCCTTACCACCGGCGCGAATGAAAATCCCGATGAGCCCATCGTACAACTTTTGCCGCGGGCGCCTTTCGCCGTGGCCGACTTTCGCCGGGGGCGCCGAGCCGCTCTCGAACCGCTTCCGCACCGAGTTTCCGTGGAGCGCGAATGGGGGTATGATGCTGGCTGGAGAAGCTGCCATGTCGGAATACATCTTTCACTGCGAGGATTGCCAGAAGGAGTTCACCCGCACGCTCCATATGTCAGATCGCGAAAAGGACGCCGTGATTTGCCCTCACTGCGGAAGCAAACGGGTTGCGCAACTGGTGACGGCGTTCTCGACCGTCACCTCAAAGAAGAGCTAGGCCTAAGCTTCCGCAAAAATGCTGCCGGATTTGCGCCCGGAATCGCCGCGCCGACGCC
>JASHTU010000455.1 GCA_030040395.1 Acidobacteriaceae bacterium | reverse complement strand
AGGACGCCGTGGCGGCGAGGCGCGCATCAGCTTTGGAAAAGACCGCCTGGAAGCTGCCGAAGCGAAAAGGATGTCGCAGAGTGGCGGTGAGAAACTTCAACGAACCGGGGCCGAGGTCCTGCGGCAGGCCGGTGTCGGGGTCGATTTTGGCCAGGGTCGCGGTGGTGGTGGCGTCACCGAGGGTTACGCGAAGGTCCGTTCCTGGGAGGGTCTTTTCGAGGGTGAGCTGGGTTGAGTGAGAACGCTCAAAGAGCGACGGCGGCAGCGCCGGAGCGGTGGAGGAAACCGGCGCTACGCCAATGCGCGGGTCCTGGGTGAAGAAGGCTTGGCCGAGGCTCAGCGAAACCACAGGCAGCCAGTGCACGGCGCCGGGTGTAAAGGCAAGCGTGGCCTTGGGGTCGAGAAAGCTGGCCCAACGATTGAAGGAGCGGGAGGGTTCGAGGAGGTCGGCATTGCGCAGCTCGACGAATTCAGGCCGCAAGCCGCCGTAAAAGCGCAGATGAGCGCCGGCGCGCCCGGCGAGGGCCGCAAACGGGGCGGCTTCGCGGATGGTGAGGTTGTTCGCCATTACCTTGACGAAGGGGCCGTCGGCCGGCGCATCGGGGGAAAGAAAATGGTCGAGGTTGTCGCGCCGCGGATCGTCCTCGTTCCAATCCGCACCTGCCATGCCTTGAAGTTGCATGGCGTGCAGAAGGCCTCCAAAGGTATGCGTGGCGCGCGCTTCGCCGCCCTCTACGGTGCGAAATTCGCTCTGCCGGATCAGGCCTTCTCCAAAATTGGAAAACAAGGCGAGATTATAGGTGCGGAAAAACGCCGAGAACGAGAGCGCATTGGCTGGCGAGAGCTTCCAATCGTCATTCACGGCCAGGATGGCTGTATGCGTCTGGTCGCGCTGGCGTGGGTCGATGGTGTCGTGGACCTCAAGCCCGAGGCCAAGGGGAACCAACCCTTCGACAAACGAGCTGCCGTAATACCCGATGCTCAGGAGGGTGATCTCCTGTTGAGCGGGACGGAAAACGCGCATGGCGTTCCATTTGAATTGTTCGCGATGCTCGAGCCTTTCAAGCAGGCCGTTTCCGTAGCCGGCTTCGAGAGCCAGCCATTCATCGGCTGCGCCACGGGCGGGCGCGACGCCGGCGGTGAGATCGAGATCGCGGTAGTCGCCGGTGATGGACACAAATCGGCTGAGATGCGGGCGCAGGCTGTACGCGGCAGCGAGGTTGAGAGAGTGATTGCCTTCGAGCACGTTGAATGCGCCGCCGTCTGTCTCCACGCTGGAGAGAGCGGCGGGAATGAAGATGTTCGGGTCAGCATAACCGTTGCCGTGAGCGTTGGCGGAAAGATTGTTGGAGAGCAGGTAATCGCCCACGGCGATGTATTGGGCGATGGGTTCGCCGTGATCGCCGGCTACGCCGGGAACAAAATATTGCGGCGCTTTAATGCCTCCTGAGGCAGTTTCAATGGGCAATCCGGGAAGGGAAACCGGCGCACCGGGCCGGCCCGGGTTGGCGTCAAGAAGTTCCTCGCGCACCATCACGGTCTGAGACGGGTCAGGCGATGCAAGGGAGCCGGTATTTAGAGCGGCGTGGACGACGACACTCTGAGGCGGCGCCGCGATGCGCGCTGGGGCGTTTTGCGCGGCAGCGTAAAGGAAGGCCGGCAGCGCACCGAAGGCGAGCGCTGCGCATCGAAGGATCGATCGACCGCCCCCTCGAAGAAAACCGAAGCCCACCCCGGATCTGAACGCGATACCGATGCGCACCCCCGCGACTGGCGGCGACTCTCCTCGGGGAAAGTCCAGAGTAGCACGAATCCAAAACTCATGCTACTGGGGCGTAATGAGATGGTGGGCGATGGCGAAGAGGGCCAGTTCGAGGCGGGTGGAGACGCCGGTCTTGTCGAAGATATTGGAGAGGTGGCGCTTGACCGTCTCTTCGCTGAGCGAGAACTGTTTGGCGATGTCGCGGTTGGCGCAGCCTTCGACAATGCAGCCCACGACCTCGAGCTCGCGAGGGGTGAGGCCATAGGTTTTGCGCGGGGGCGCGGCGGCCTGCTGCATGAGCTCGTGGAGGGCGGTGACAAGGTTGACGACGCGCTTGCCGCCGATCCAGTAATCGCCGGCAAAGACGGTGCGGATGGCGGTTTGCAGATGGTTGGCGAGCGCGTCTTTGAGGACGATGCCGCGGGCGCCGATTTGCAGCGCCTCAATGATCTGCTGGGTGGTGATGGTGGAGGTAAGCAACAGGATTTTGGCCGTAGACGGCCCGTTCAAGATGGCCCGCATCGCGTCGAAGCCGGGCAGGCGAGGCATGGAAACGTCGAGCAGCAGAATATCCGGTTGCAATTCGAGGGTCTGCGTAATCGCCTCATCCCCGTCGCCGGCATCGCCCACCACTTGAAACCCGTCCTCCTCGGTGAGCATGTTGCGCACCCCGATACGGACAACCGGGTGATCATCCGCCACCACAATTCGAATGGGTCGATCCATTTTGATCGGCGTTCCTCCAACCTAACTGCGCTTACACGAGCAGCTTCGCCTCAAGAATACGCTCCAGGGCTTGGGTGGCAGCGCGTAAATCGCGGAGCACGGCGGCCTTGTTATCTAAACGGTAACCGTCGGGCCCACCGTTTCCGCTCTCGAGCAAACTGCCCAGTCGCGCAGCCTGCAACGCCCCGGCCATGCCGCAGCCGCCCTTGATGGCGTGGCCGATGCGCCGGATTTCCGCTTCATCGTTTCTGCCGATGGCGGCGCCGAGTTCCTGGATGCGGCGCCCAAGGTCGGCAACCATGGCGGTGTAGATTTGGCGGACAGCCGGCTCCGGCATCATGCGGCGGAACTGCGCCAGGGTTTCAGGGCTGACCACCGGGTCTTCAGGGTCCGGCGATGGCGCCGGAGGTTGCGGCGAAGCTTCAAAAAGCCGGCGCAGCGCATCGGGGCCAAACGGCTTGAGCAGAAATCCATCCACCGCCGCGGCGACGTCGCGGGGCGGCTCACTGGCGCTGATGGCGTAGATGCGGGCCGCGGAATGCGCGCGCAACTCCGCGACTAACTGCATTCCGCTCAACCCCGGCATCCGCGCATCCATCAGGATGACGTCGGGGCGACATGAGCCTTCGGCCAGCAACTTCATGGAAGCGGCGCCATCTTCGGCGGTTTGCACCGTATGCCCGCTCAGGGTAAGCAGGGTTGCTGTTACTTCGCGGCTCACCAGGTCGTCGTCAATGAGCAGCACCTCAGGAAGCCCGCTTTGGAAGGCGAGATCAGGCATAACCTCAGTCCAGTCTTCCGCAGTGTTAGGGGAAAATGGCAAGGTCGCATGGGCTCGTCTCTGAGGCTGCCGCTTCGTCTTCTTTTTAGCGCACCCTCTATTCCCATTCCACGATCTGCCTGGCGCCAGGGTCGACTCTGAATTGGAGACAGACCTCAGATCGAAGGCGTTGATCTGCCTCTTTGTACAGACGGCAGACCCGGTGCTTCAGTGTACTGTTATTGTTCGCCATCCAGCGAACGTTGCACCACAACGAATTTTAGTAGGGATGTTTCGGCAGGGGCAAGCGGGACTGAACAGCCAGAATGTCTGCCCTCCCCTCCTTGCTATCGTAAAACCCTACGGTACAGTTCTGGCGATAGAAATAGGCATCCCCAGCCTTAGCTGGATGCAGACCTTCGACCCCATTCATCCCTCCACCGGCCACTTCATCTCCGTGGCCGTCCATCAGGAGGTAAATCTCCTCCATATACTCGTGGTGATGAGGAAAATTCGTGCCACCCGGAGAAAAGTCCATCCCAAAAAGTGTTTGCACGACGTAGGCCGCATTCAACGTGTTCCGTGTCCCGGTTCGAGGACCGAGGAGCAGCTTGTAACGAACAGAAGGGCCGTGCCACGTGAGAACTTCTTCCTTCACATTCTCCATGTTAGCAATCCCCGGAAACTGCGATGGCGATTCGATCTGGATATCATCAGGAACCTTAAAGCCCATTACCATCAGGCGAAGGGGTTGTCCGGACGAGTCCGCAACAGTATGTGCGAGGGTGGGAGGAAAGTACATAAAGTCATCTTTCCGCACCGGGACCGTTTCAGTACCGTAATGCAGAATGCCACTTCCGTCGAGGATCACATAGATTTGCTCTTCGCGAGGGTAACTGACCGTCTTGCACTCCCCATTGGGATCGACGGTAAGTTCACCGTAACGGGCGACCGTCACCGGAAGCTGCGCCTCCGAATCGCCCACGCCGAAGATCGGCTTGTAATGGCAGGTAGTTGTTGTGAGGTCAACGGTCTCATAAGGAATATCGGGAACGTACCGGTGGAGCCACGAAGGATCCACATTTTCGGGGTGAACGCTTGCCTGCTGCGCCACAGCCGAGACACATAGCAGCGGAATTAGCAAAACCAAACGTAGCAGCTTTTTCATGGCCTACAGTCCTCCTGGATTCCCAGTAATCTCAAGCATGATTCATCTTATTCATTCAAGCCTGGATTCCCACGCCGCCTTCTTGTCTCACAAGCCCTTTTGGCGAGCCAGCACCGGCGGGGCTTTCCTCGCTGTGCGCGTTCGTGCCCAAATTTACGTCATTCACTCATTGCGCCCCGAGCATATCCGCAAATTGATGCGCTTCGACGCCAGCAGATCATCGCTGACATCTGTTACAGAACGCTAGAACCAGTCTCATAAATAGTTAAGGCGCGAATTGGTGTCATTCTGGAGATGCTCTGGAATGTCTGCAAGCGCCGATGACAGGACGCTGGGAACTGAACGACGAACAATGGGCGGTGGTGGAGCCGGTATTGCGGCCGCAGCGGCGTGATGACAACCGCGGAAGGCCCTGGCACGACACGCGCT
>JASHTU010000454.1 GCA_030040395.1 Acidobacteriaceae bacterium | reverse complement strand
GGCGAAAGCGCCACGCTGGGCGCGGATTTGGAGTCGGCGGTGAGCCGGTTCGGGCTCGACGACCTGGCCCACCGGCCCAATGCGGCGGCGACCGCGATCTGCGGCAAGGTGGAGGCGGAGCTGGCGGAGATGGACGACGCCGAGGCTGCGGATTTTCTGGAGAGCTACGGACTGCGCGAGAGCGGGCTGGTGCGGCTAATCCGCAAAAGCTATGAACTGCTGGGGCTGATCAGCTTTTTTACCGCCGGCGAAGACGAGTGCCGCGCCTGGACGACGCCGTCGGGCTCGAAGGCGCCGCAAGCCGCGGGAGCGATTCACACCGATTTGGAGCATCATTTTATCCGCGCCGAAACCATTCGCTGGGACAATTTGCTGGCTGCCGGCTCAGAGGCGGCGGCGCGGGCCAGGGGCACGCTGCGCCTGGAAGGCAAGGACTACGTGGTGCAGGACGGCGACGTCCTTCACATCCGGCACAGCGGCTGAGGCGGCTTGTTGCTTCTGGCTGCCGGCTCCCGGGTTGCGGCTTGCATGGTTTTCACTGGGGCAGGTTTTCCGCTTTGTTGAAGGGCGGTTTCTTCGATCATGCTGAAAGTGTCGCTCCTGCTGGGCGCGGTGGCGGCGCTGGCCGACGTGGCGGGTGGGCTGGTGCTGGTGCGGGCGCGTGGCGTGGAACGCTATCTGCGCTACTTTGTCGCTCTGGGCGCAGGCTTTCTGCTGACCACAGCACTGCTCGAGATGGCGCCCGAAAGCATGAGGCTCAACCCGCGGCTCAGTCCCATCCTCATCGTGGCCGGCTACTGCGTGGTTCACCTGTTGGAGCATACGATCAACTCGCATTTTCACTACGGCGAGGAGATCCATCACGGCGAGTTTATTTCGGCGGGCACCAGCTATTCGGTGTTGGGGGGCTTGAGCGCGCACGCGCTTTTTGACGGCGTCGCCATCGGTTCGGGCTTTGTGATTTCGAGCTGGCTGGGGTGGTTGATCTTTCTTGCCATCCTGCTGCACAAGGCGCCAGAAGGTTTCACCATGGCGAGCGTGATGCTGGCGAGCGGAAGAAGCCGTTCCACGGCGCTTTCCTCCGCCGTGATATTGGCCGCGGCGACGATGGCCGGGGTGCTGGTGATCGAGCTGATTCCGCGCTGGACGCCGTATGGATTGCCGATTTCAGCCGGGGTGGCGCTCTATGTAGCCGCCACGGACCTGGTTCCGGAGGTGAACCGCGAGCCCGGGATTCGCATGGCGCTGGTGTTCTTCGCCGGGGTCGCGGCGTTTCTGGCGCTGCGGTGGTTGTTGCCCTCGATTTAGAGCACTTCTCCTTCACATGTAGCCCTTGCAACTTCAATCGAAGGCGGCGATTCTTTGAGTAAATCGCCCCTTGAGTTCCCGGCTTCGGTATACAGCAGAAGGAGAAGTGCTATAGGGGAGTCGCGCCTCACAAAAGCTTACGATTGCTCCGGGGCTTCGCGGTCTATCCCAGGGCGTGGCGGCGGTGAACGCCGCATCTGGAGGCATAGAGCCGGGCCAGCAGCCGCGCATATTGCCATGCGACTTTGTAGTTCGCCTTGCTGGCGCCGCCGGTGCGCGGGCCGAAGGCGATAGGGATCTCTTTGACCGAAGCAATGTGGCCCCGCACCAAAATTTCCAGCAGCAATTTGAAGCCCGTGCGCTGAAAAGCGATGTGTTCGATGGCGGTGCGGCGAACGAGGAAGAAACCCGACATGGGATCGCGGACGCGCAGACCGCCTTTTTGCACCGGCCAAGTGGCCCATACGGCTGCCAGGGAACAGAGCTTACGGGCGAAATTCCAATCGCCCAGCCCGCCACCTGCGGCGTAGCGGCTGCCGATGGCCAGATCGCAGCCCTCCTGGATAGCCATGGCCAATTGCGGGAGGAGCTTCGGGGGGTGCTGCAGGTCGGCGTCCATGACGCCCAGAATGCCGGCGTCGGTTTGGCGCCAACCGTCGAGAATGGCGCCGGAGAGCCCGCGTTCGCCTTTGCGCACGATCAGGCGGACTCGGGGATCGTCGCGGGCGATGGAGGAAACAATATCCTCTGTGCGGTCGCTGCTGTCATCGTCGACCACGAGAATCTCGAAGGGAATGTCAGCCGTTTCCAGCGCGGCGCGGACCTGATCGAGCAGTCTGCCGATATTCTGCTCCTCGCGCAAGGTGGGAACCACCAGCGCGAGCTTCAGCGTCTCGCGTTCGGCGACCTCACCGATCGGGGCAGATTGCAAACGCTTTGTTGTCCACGGGTCCATGTGACTGTAGGATCATTTTACGGCAACTTGCGTCTTGAAAAAGTCCAATGGCGTTGGATCAATGAAGTTATTCAGGGGAGTTATCCAGGGGAGTTATCCAGGGGAGTTATTCAGGTTGAAGCGCAACCCAAGGCTCTTTGATTTTCTGCTGGTTCTGATTTTTACCATTCTCGGTTTTCTGGTGATGGGCTACCATCCCGGGCTTGAGGACGACGGCATCTATCTGACGGCCGTCCAGGCCGATCTGAACCCGGCTCTATACCCTTACAATTCGGAGTTCTTCCGGCTCCAGGTGCAGGCTACGGTTTTCGACGATTGGATGGCTCATTTTGTTCGCGCCACCGGCATGGCTGCGGGCTGGGCGGAATTGCTTTGGCAGCTGGCTTCCCTCTTTGCCGCTCTGTGGGCGTCGAAGGTCATCGTGCAGCGGTTGTTCGCCGAAGCCCACGCGCAATGGGCAGGCGTGGCGCTTGCGTCCGCGATGTTCACGCTCCCGGTGGCGGGAACCGGGTTGTATCTGATGGACCAGCACCTGCATCCGCGGAATATCGCCACCGCCCTGATTTTGCTGGCGGTTTCGCGTATCCTGACGGAACGGCCCTGGCAGGCTGCGCCGCTGCTCCTGCTGGCGTGTTTATTCCATCCCCTCATGGGCGTGATGGGCTTTTCGTTCTGCCTGATTCTCACCCTGGCGTTGCTGGAACCGGCGCCAGCCTGGGCGCGCGCGTGGCCACGCCCGGCAGCCGCAATGGCCCCGCTGGCCTGGGTGCTCGGGGCTCCCAACGCGGGTTGGCGTGAAGCGTTGGCGACGCGCAATTATTGCCAGATCTATCGATGGACCTGGTACGAGTGGCTGGGCGCCCTGGGCCCGCTGCTTTTGTTCTGGCTGTTGTGGCGGATGGCGCAAAGGCGCGAAGAAAGACTCTTGGCTCGCTTTGCGCTGGCGGTCTTCGCGTATTGCGTCTTTCAGCAGGCCGTGGCCATGATCATTCAGGCTCCGGCGTCGCTGGCGCGGCTCACACCATTGCAGCCCATGCGCTATCTGCAGCTCGTCTACTTCTTTCTTGCACTCATGGCCGGATGTCTGGCGGGAAAGTACGCTCTCAAAGCCAAGGCGTGGCGTTGGGCGGTGTTTCTGGTGGCCGTGAACGGCGGCATGTTCGCTGCTCAATGGAGGGAGTTCACAGCCAGCCCCCATGTAGAGCTGCCTGGCAGCCATCCGGCGAATTCGTGGCTCGAAGCCTTTGCATGGGTCCGCCGGAACACGCCAGTCGATGCTTACTTTGCCCTTGATCCGTATTACCTGGAGGCCAAGGGCGAGGACTACCACAATTTTCGCGCGCTGGCCGCGCGCAGCCAGCTGGCCGACGCCGTAAAGGACGCGGCGGTGGTGATTCAGGTTCCGATGCTGGGCTCGGTGTGGGAACGGCAGGTGCGGGCCGAAGAGGGCTGGGCGCATTTTCAGCTTGCGGATTTCGAGCGCTTGAAGAGCCAGTTTGGCGTGGATTGGGTGGTGGTGGAAGACCGGCCAGCGTCCGGCCTCGTGTGTCCCTGGCGCAATCGATCCCTTGCCGTGTGCCGGATTCCCTAAGAGCAGCTTCCAGGTTTTGGCTTTTTGCTTCTCGCTGATGGGATGCGGATATGGTCAATTGCGCTTGGCGCGCAAAATCCAGACGCGCCGTCGAGGCCATGGGGGCGAAAACTGCATTTTGCAGGGGATGGGCGTTTCCGCGAGAATGAAGAGGAATCTCGCGGGGGTGACAGGGAGACCGGCCAATGCTGAACCTAGCGCAGCGATTGATTTTGGGCTGTGTGTTGCTCGCCTGCCTGGCAGCTTGGCTGGCGGCGGATGCGCAGCGCGCTCTGAGGGCGTCGGGACAGGGCTCGCTGGCGTGGATCATTTTCGCCGCAGTGATCATCGTGGAAATTGCCACAGTCTACTTTGTGCTGCGGCCGGTGCGCACTCTGGCGCGCGACGCCCGCCGCATTGCTCAAGGCAACCTGGAACACCCGGTGGAATGGAACAGCCACGACGACTTCGGCGTGATTGCCAGCGAGTTGAGCCGGATCGCGATGCGGCTACGCGAACTGCGCGACACCGAGGCCGGCCGGAAGCAAATGCAGTTTCAGCTTTCCGACGCCGTTTTGCAATCAATTTTCGAGCCGATTATCGTGACGGACGGGAAGGGTCACGTGCTCAAGGTGAATCAAGCCGCGGCGGAGCTGCTGGGAAAAGCTGCAACCGACCGCATGGCCCTCTCCCTGGCGCCCGGGGGAGAGAAAATTCTCGGCGCCATCCGCGACGCAGTGTCCATGCAAAAGGCGGTGGCGGCCGAGGGCGAAGCGTCCATGCTGCCCATGCGCATCGGCAACCAGGAGCGCAGCTACCGGCTGCGCACCACGCCCATGCGCGACTCGGAGGGAAGGCTGCTGGGCACGGTGACGACGCTTGAAGACGTGACCGTGCTGCAGGACACGGACCGCTTCAAGACCCAGTTTATCGCCGTGGCCAGCCGCAAACTGCGCGATCCCTTGCTCCGGTTGCGCCGCGGCCTTTATGCGTTGAGCCAGGGTTTTGGCGGGGAGCTGTCGCCGCTGCAGACGGAGTTGGCATCGTCAGTGAGCAGCGAATTGGAGAAGCTCGACGACCTGATGAGCGACCTGATTGAAGTGGCGGAGCTCGACACCGGCAAGCGCGAGTTCAAGCTGGAGCAACTGCATCCTCGCGAGTTCCTGATCGAGGCGCGCGACCGTTTTTGCGACGAAGCCGCGCAGAAGAACGTGCGCATCGAGGTGAACGCGTACGCGGATTTGGCCGCGGTAAGCGCCGACCGGCGCGCTCTGCGGACGATCCTCGAGAATCTGCTTTCGAACGCGTTGCGCTACACGCCCTCCGAAGGAGAAATCCAGCTTGCCGCCGAGGAGATCAAGAACTTCGTGCAGTTCACGGTGCGCGACACAGGACGCGGCATCGAAACCGAGCGGCTGGGCACGATCTTCGACCGCTTCAACGCCTACTCGGAGAAGGGCACAGGCATGGGGTTGGCGCTGGTCAGGCGGCTGGTGGAGTCGCTTGGCGGCCAAATCGCAGTAGAGAGCCGGTTGGGCCACGGTTCGACCTTCCGCTTCACGCTGCCGGTGGCCGTAGCCCTGGGAGTTCGCCATCCCGTCGAGGTGGGCTGAGCGATGCCCGAAATCGTCCTCGAAAAGAAACAGGAACCAGCCAAGTTACGCATTTACATTGGCGCGGCGCCCGGCGTAGGCAAGACTTTCACCATGCTGAACGACGCCTACCTGATGCGGCATCAGCAGGGCATCGACGTGGTGATCGGGCTGGTGGAGCCCCACGGGCGCAAAGAGACCGCGGACCAGATTCGCGACCTGGAGCTCATCCCCCTCCAGGAAATTCCGTATAAGAACGTGAATCTGAAAGAAATGGACGTGGACGCGATCCTCGCCCGCCATCCCCACACGGTGGTAGTGGACGAGCTGGCCCACACCAACGTCCCCGGCAGCAAGAACCGCAAGCGTTACGAGGATGTGCTGGAACTGCTGGACGCGGGCATCAATGTGATGACGGCCGTGAACATTCAGCACCTGGAGACCTTGAACGACGCCGTCAGCCGCTCGGCGAACACCACCATCCGCGAAACCGTCCCCGACAGTTTTTTGAAGCGCGCCGACGAGGTGGTGAACGTGGACATCACCGTGGACGAGCTGCGGACGCGCCTACGCCAGGGAAAGATCTACGCTCCGGAAAAGGTGGAGCAGTCTCTGGCCAATTTTTTCCGCAAAGGCAATCTCAACATGCTGCGCGAACTGGCGCTGCGCACCACCGCCGAGCAGGTGGGCAACCGGGCCGCCGAATACCGGCGCATTCAGGGCCTGGAGCAGGCGCCGATGCCGGAAAAAGTAATGGTGTGCCTGAGCACGCGCCCGGGAACGGAGCGGCTGCTGCGCGTGGGCGCGCGCATCGCCGGCCGGCTGGCCACCAACTGGTACGCCGTCTACGTCAGCCGCCCCGACGATAAAGGCCACGGCGATCCGGAGGCTTTTCACCGCCTGGAAGAGTACAAACGCATGGCGCGCGACCTGGGCGCGCACGTGGTGGCGCTCACCGACCGCAACGTCTCCGATGCGCTGATCCGGTTTGCCCAGCAGGAGAACATCTCTCACGTCGTCTTTGGGCAGTCGGCGCGGTCGCGCTGGGACATTCTGCTGCGCGGCTCGGTGCTTAACCGGTTTCTCGCCGAGGTGCGGGACGTGACGGTGCAGGTGGTGCCTATCCACAAGACGGCGCGGCGGGTTTAGACTCCGTTGGGCGGGCGTGCAACGCACTCCCAGTCGCCTGTCGACCAAGGCCCCTATCAAAGCACTGCGATGAGTAAACGCGCCTTGGCTTTTTGCTCATCCAAAGCAAAAGGAGGCTAGCGTATGCGCACATTGGACGGGCTCCTATGCATTGCAATCCTGGCCACGACGTTCGCTGTGGCCGAACCAAGAACGCCGCCGGAACAAAAAGCCGCGCAGAGTCAGGTCTTCCAATCAGGCCCAGAAAATGAAACGCAATTGGCGCGACAGATCCGCCACAACCTCTTGACGTTGCCCTATTACTCGATCTTCGACGACCTTTCCTTCAATTTGAACGGCAGTGTGGTCACCCTGGAAGGCGCGTGCCCCCCTGACCCTCCCTGGGACATTCGGTCCGACGCAGAAGCGGCGGTGAAGCGGGTCAAGGGCGTCACCCAGGTGATCAACAACATTAAACTGCTGCCGCTCTCGCCCATGGATTGGCAGGTACGGCGCGCTGAGGAGAGGGCCATTTACGGCGATGCCCAAATCGGAATGCGCTACGGATACCAAGCCTTACCGTCGATTCACATCATTGTGGACAACGGACACGTGACGCTGGTGGGGGTGGTGGATAGCACGTTCGATGACACCCTTATCCGCACCCGCGCTCAGACTGTTCCCAACGTCTTCTCGGTGACCGACAATCTGGTCGTCCTGCATCCGGGAAAGAAGAAAGAAAATGAGAAGCCGCCCGGGGTAAACTAATCGCATGGCGGAGATACAGCGCAGAAAAACCCCAACCGTCAAAATCGGTCACGTCCGCGTGGGCTGGGAAGTTCCGGTGGTGGTGCAGTCGATGACCAACACCGACACGGCGGACGTGGAGAGCACGATCGAGCAGGTCGCGGCGCTGGCCGTGGCCGGCTCGGAGATTGTGCGCGTCACGGTGAACAACGAGGACGCCGCGAGGGCCGTTCCGCACATCGTGGAGGGCCTGGACAAACGCGGCCTGCGCGTGCCGATTGTCGGGGATTTCCATTACAACGGACACATTCTGCTCAAAAGGTATCCGGCGGCGGCGCAGGCGCTGGCCAAGTACCGGATCAACCCCGGCAACGTATCGATCGGGCGCAAAGACGACGAGAATTTCCGCACCATGGTGGAGTGCGCGGTCGAAAACCACAAGCCGGTGCGCATCGGGGTCAATTGGGGCTCGCTGGACCAGGCGCTGCTGACGCGGATGATGGACGAGAACAGCAAAAAGGCAGAGCCCGCGCCGGCGCGCGAAGTGATGATCGAGGCCATGATCGCCAGCGCCCTTAACTCCGCCGCAGCCGCCGAGCGCTACGGGTTGGGCCACGACATGATCATTCTCTCCGCCAAGGTAAGCGGGGTGCGCGATCTGCTCGATGTGTACACCAGGCTGGCCGCGCGCTGCGACTACGCGTTGCACCTGGGATTGACCGAAGCCGGGATGGGATCGAAGGGACTGATCGCCTCGACAGCTGGCCTCGCGCCCCTGCTGCTGGCCGGCATCGGCGACACTATCCGCGTGAGTCTGACGCCCAAGCCCGGCGGTGACCGCACGGAAGAGGTGCAGGCCTCGCAGCAGATTCTGCAGTCGTTGGGGATTCGCAGCTTTATGCCGCAGGTGACGAGCTGCCCCGGATGCGGGCGCACCACCAGCACCTATTTCCAGGAGCTGGCCGAGCAGATCCAGAGCTACCTGCGTATGCAAATGCCCGCGTGGCGCAAGAAATACGCCGGCGTGGAGGAGCTGAAGCTGGCCGTGATGGGCTGCGTGGTCAACGGCCCGGGCGAGTCGAAACACGCCAACCTGGGCATCAGCCTTCCGGGCACCTTCGAGGAGCCCAAGGCGCCGGTGTATGTGGATGGCAAGCTCTATAAAACCCTGCACGGTGACACGATTGTGGCGGAGTTCAAGCAGATCCTCGACAACTACGTGGAGAGCCACTACCGGCAGGGGGCGAAAAGCGAGGAGCTGGTGGGGGCGCGGTAAAAGCAGGGATTAGGAATTAGGAAACCGCACGGAGGCCGCATTCAGCGAGTGGGCTGGCTTGGCGCGGAGCA
>JASHTU010000453.1 GCA_030040395.1 Acidobacteriaceae bacterium | reverse complement strand
TTAAGACAGCACCAGGTTTTGCCGCACTGGCTTTATGATGTCCTTGCGCCCGCTGAAATCTCCTCACATCGCGGCGCCGTCAGAACCGGGAGGTCAGGCAGCTCATGAAAGTTGGAATCATAGGCACGGGCGCGATCGCGGGCATGCATGCGCAGGCGTACAAGAACATCGGCTACCAGGTAACCGCCTGCACCGACGGCACCGCCGAACGCGGACGCAAGTTCGCTGAAACCTGGGGCGCGGAGTTTGTCGCCACTCCGGAGGGGCTTGCCCGCCGCGCCGACATCGACTACCTGGACGTGTGCACGTTTCCCGGCTACCGTTTGCCCGCAGTCGAACTCGCTGCGCAACACGGTAAGCATGTGCTGGTGCAAAAACCCATGGCCGTGGACCTCGCAATCGCCGCGCGCATGATCGACACAGCCCGCAAGGCGGCCATTCAGCTCGGCGTGGTTAGCCAACATCGCTTTGACGATTCGATTCTGTTCCTCAAACGCGCACTTACCGCCGGCAGGTTGGGCCGCATCCTCGAGGCAGACGCCTATGTCAAGTGGTGGCGTACCGACGCATATTACGCCCGTCCCGTGAAAGGCAGTTGGGCCGGCGAGGGCGGTGGCGCGCTTATCAGCCAGGCCGTTCATCAGGTTGACCTGCTGTTGCACCTCATCGGACCAGTCGACGAAGTCTTCGGCTATTGGAAACTGGGCGCCATGCACAAGATTGAGTCCGAAGACATGGTGTGCGCGTTGCTCCGCTACGCCTCGGGCGCAACCGGCGTGATCCAGGCGGCTACGGCGTGGTGGCCGGGATATCCCGAGCGCATCGAAATCCACGGCGACCGGGGCAGCGCCATTGTCACCGGCGATCAATTGACCACATGGGACGTGCAAGACGACAAGGGAGAGCCCGCGCCTCTAGCCCAGGCAGCGAAATCCGGCGCCTCCAATCCCCTCGCCATCGCGCTCACGCCTTTCGAACGGCAGTTCCGGGATTTCGGCGAAGCGTGCAAGGCCGGCCAGCCGGCCGCATCGTCGGGGCAGGAGGGCTACCGCGCCCTCGAGTTGGTTCGCGCCATCTATGCTTCGTGCGCCGAGGGGCAAAAAGTCAAGCTCCCGTTGCCCTCCGCGTGAGCTGCATCAACTCGCTGTGCAAGGCAGTCCATTGCGGTGCGCGGCCGTCGCTCCATCTCAAGGTCCGCTTTCCGCGCCGCCATTCTTCACAATGCCTGCATCTCGCAATGCGCGTCTTTCCACGTTCAGGTCTGTCTCGTGCAAGGCCGCCACGCGCCGCAGCGCTTCAGCGGCCGCTTGCGTCCGGCCTTCCGCCCTCAGCGCGCGCGCAAGCAGATAAAACGATCCCGCATCGTCCGGGTTCATCTCCGTGGCTTTCCGCAGTAGAGGCGCCGACGCATCCGCGTGGCCGAGCAGCAGCTCTGCTTTCCCCATGTAAAAATAAGTGGCCCATGCCCCCGGCATCAGGCCGCTCGCCTTCTCGAGAAGCGGAAGTCCGTCCTGGTAGCGCTCCGATTGAACCAGCATCGCGCCCAAGTAATAATAGGCGTCCCCATCTTCGGGATTATCCCGGATGGCCAGTCGCAGCTCCCGCTCGGCGTCGGCGTTCTTGTTCTCTCCAAGGAATGCCTTGCCCAGTTCGCGATGGGCTCCGGGAAACGATGCATCCGCCTGCACCACGGCCTCAAAGGCTTGCTCCGCCTTGGGGTAATCGGTGGCGTCAGCATAGGCCTCGCCCATCAGAAAATTGGTTTGGGCGGGCGTAGCCGCGGTGGCAAACAGCTTGGTGAAGGTTTCCTTGGCTCGATCGGCTTGGCCCGCTCGCGTATAGGCCAGACCCAACAAATAGAGCGCGGTCGCGTCTCCCGGGTTGGCCAGCGTTAACGGCTCCAGCAAGCCGGCGCCTTGGTCCGCATGGCCGCTAGAGATAAGGCAGGTGGCCAACAGCATGGTCACTTTGGGGTTGGACGCATCGCGATCGTACAGCTGCCGGAAATAAGACAGCGCATCCGCATAGTCATCCTCTTTCATGTAGGCCAAGCCGAGATTGAGCTGGATTTCCGCCTGACCCGGGTCCACGCTCAACGCCTTCTTGTATTCGTCGATCGCCTCGGTGTAGCGGCGGGTCTTGGCGTATGCGATGCCTAGGTTGGCCAGCGCGCTCACGTTGTGCGGATCGAGCGCCAGGATCTTGCGGAATCCCGTTTCGGCCTGCTGATAGTTCCCTGCCTGCATTGCCTGCACGGCCGCGTCGAACATCTCTTTCGCCGTATCCGCGCCCGCGCAAAAGCCAAAAGGCGCCCACACCAGCAAAGCGATCGCAAGAGCAACGACAAGAAGCTTCATGAACAGAACCTGCGCGGAAATCGCGCCCTTGACGCCGCGCCCGGCGTCCTTCCCATCCGAAAAAAGTATGACACAAATAAAGAAGCCGGACCCGCAATGAGTCCGGCTTCTTCGGTTGGAGCAGCAAGGTTAGAAGTAGAATTTGGCCGCGAGTTGCAGCTCGCGCGGATCGCGAACCGAATTGATCTGGCCGGAGGATCCGGCGTTCGCGCCGGAGAACGTGGTCCCCGCAACGTCAGGCGCGGAGAGGCTGGTGTTGACGTTGGCCCACTGCGTGTGGTTGAAGACGTTGTAACCCTCGAACCGCAACTGGAACGAGGTCTGTTCGTGGATCGCGAAGTTCTTGAACAGGGAGAAGTTCCAATTGTTGATTCCCGGCCCATAGATGGTGTTGCGGTGGAAGTTGCCAAAGCTTCCATTGGCGGGAACCGCGAAGACCGCGGGGTTAAACCACATCGGGAACTGCCCCGCTGGCACGTTGTGCGAGTGCGACTGCGCCCACGATCCGCCCACGTAGTCCGGACGGATATGGCCCCATCCGCCGTCGCCCAAGTTGCCGGTTGCACTCAGGTCGCAGGCGTCATCCGTGGGACTCTGGCTCGAGAGGCAGGGCGATCCGCCCCAGAATTGCGTGATGCCTGAAATCTCCCAGCCGCCGGCGGTCTCCTGGACGAGCTTGTTGTCGCCTTGGAATTTGGGCAAGTTATACACGTACTGAACGTTGAACACGTTCCGGCGATCGTATCCCGCGGGTGCGTAGAACTTCGCGAGTTGCGTGTAATCCGGAAGGGTGTTCTGGTCCCCATCCACGTCTTCCAAGTCGGTGGCCTTGGCGAACGTGTAGTCGGCGTTGATGGTCAGGGTGTTGCTGAACCGCCGGATGAGTTTGAACTGCAAGGCGTTGTAACCCGAGCTCGCGCCCATATCCGTTTGGATGATGGAGCTGTAGCCCTTGTACGGCAGGATCGCATTGGTGACATTGTTCACCGTACCCAGGATGTTTGGGTTAAGAACGTTGGTGTATCCCAGCGGCAACTGCTCTAACTCGTGCAGGTAAATCTGGTGCCGGGACTGGTTGCCGATATAGGACGCAGTGAACGCCATGCTGTGCGGCAACGCCTGCTCGACGCCGATGTTAAAGCCCGCCGTAGTGGGAATCATGCCCTTCTGCAAAACCGTCAGCACACCGCCTGAGGGAGTCAAAGGCGCCGCGTTGACTTCGGCTGTGGAGATGTTGGCGATGTTGCCCCCGTAAATCGTCGGCGTGTAGACCACCGGTGGGTTGCTGATGCCGCCAAAGTTGAAGGTGTTTTGCTGGTAGCGCTCGTAGAAGATGCCGTACCCACCGCGAATGGCCGTTTTGCCGTTCCCAAACACATCCCACGCAAAGCCAAAGCGCGGACCGACATTGTTATAGCGAAAATCCATTCCGCCTTTCGGCAAACCGTCCGTGCCTTCACGAACCATGCCGTTGTAGGGATTGCCCATGTTGACCACAGCAGCACAGGAGCCTCCGCTTGCCGGCGCGTTCGCGGCCTGCAGGGCATTTCCCGGGGTGCAGATGGTGCCTTGGGTTGGAACATTTCCGGGCAGGTTGGAATCGGTATCGAGCGTGACTGCCTGCGAAGGCAAGTACATGTCCGGCTCAAAGTAGTACTGGTGGTATTGGCCGGTCGTGTACGTGGGCCCAAGGAACTGGTAACGAACGCCATAATCGAGCGTCCACCTCGGCGCCACCTTCCAGGTATCCTGCGCGTAGCCCTCATACTGGAACATGTGGAAATGGCCGTACACGAAGGCGTTCGTTTGGCTGGTGGTCGTCATGTTTCCTAACAGCATGTTCGCCATGCCGTTGTTTGAGTTGCTTGGGTTCTGGTTGCTGGCGTTGAAGCTCAGGCTCAAAGGCTCCTGCCAGCTCCCCTCTTGACCGTTCTCATTCAAATCCAGCAGGATGCCGAACTTGAAGAGGTGGTTCTTCCAGACCTTGGAGACGTCGTCGTTAGCCACCACCGTATTGCCGGTGGAAGTCCAGCCCGGTGGAAAGACTCCCGTGCTGACATATGTGCCATCCGCAATGGCTGGGGCCACGTCGTGCGTGTTGGTGGACGGATACAGGTCACTCACGGTCCAGCCCTGCGTCGCCTTGTCATACAGGGCCTTCGAAGTGCCTGGAACCACATCGACAATCTGCGTCAGGTGTAGCCAGCCAACCGATACTTCGTTGGTCATCGTCGGAGAAATGACGTTCGTCAGTTCCCACGCCCAGCTCTTGCCCGGCTTTTCCCGGTATTGCGGCACAATCGGGAAGCTGGGGCCGGAGAAGATGCCGAAGCCCTTGTGTTCCTCTTGCCGGTCGTCTACATAGCGGAAGAAGGCGCTGGCCTTCGGCCCGAAGGTGTAGTCGACGCGCGCCGCGTACTGGTTCTTATAGAACACGTACGTGTCCTGGAAATTGACCTGTTCCTCGTCGCCGTATCCGTTGGTGTAAAGCGGGCGGTCGAAGTTCCCTTTATACCCCGGCGATATGTCGTTGATCATGGCCGCGTACTGTGTGTTGAATTGGGAGGAGGGAATATTGTTGTCTGCAATCGGCGTGCCGCCCGTCACCTCTCCGGCAGCGTCATAAGTGACCGTTCCGGGAACGAAGGCTTGTCCGTTCTGCACCTCGCCGGCCGGTAACTTGGCCGAATTCGTTTGCGGATCGCTCTGGTAACCCGGAACGACGATCGGCGTACAGGCTCCCGCGGGCCCACCGTTGTAATACGCGCACATGGGCCCTTGGCGATACATGGGCGACAGGTCCGCAGAGCTTAACTTATTGCCGGAAGTATCCAGTCCCAGCATGCCCGGCACGGGCATCGTGTAATAGGACCCGCCGCTCGGCTCGCTGGCGCGCGTGCCCTCATAGTTGAAGAAGAAAAACGCCCTCTTGTTGCTACGCGGCGAAATCTTTGGAATCGGAATGAATCCGCCGACATTACCGCCGAACTGGTTAAACTTCAAAATCGAGCGCGGAATGCCCTCGTGGTTGTTAAACCAGCTGTTGGCGTCGTAGTCGGTGTTGCGGTTGAATTCGTAGGCGGTGCCATGGAATTTCTGGCCGCCGCTCTTAGTGTTCACCAGGATCATCACCCCGGGGCTGCGGCCGTATTCGGCGTCGTAGTTTCCGGTGAGGGTTTTGAATTCGCCCACCGCATCGATGCTCAGATCGGTGTACTCGCCGTCGTTGGCCCCGATATCGGTGTT
>JASHTU010000044.1 GCA_030040395.1 Acidobacteriaceae bacterium | reverse complement strand
CCGCACGACCATTACATTGCCCGCGGAGCGGAAGGGCATCGATCTCCAGTACAATCTGCACAAGAATGTAACTCTCCGTAAAGAGGCGGCCTATTTCGCGTTTCCGCTGGCCGCGGAGCATCCCGTGTTCCGTTACGAGACGCAGAATGGCTGGGTCGATCCCGCGCGGGACGAGCTCGCCGGCGGCAGCCGAGAATGGTATGCAGTGAACCATTGGGCCGCAATGACCGGCGACGGAGTGACCGCTGCGATAATTCCCGTAGATGCGCCCCTGGCAGCCTTCGGCGACATGGTGCGTGGCGAGTGGCCGACGGCGTTTCATCCGCGCAGCGCGAGCATCTTTTCCTGGATCATGTCGAACTATTGGGACACGAATTTCGCATCCTCGCAGGGCGGCGATTTTGAATTTCATTACCGGTTTGTGAGCGCGCCTCAATTCAATGGCCCTGAGCTGACGCGGCTGGGGTGGGAAAGAATGACGCCACTCGAGTCCGATCCCGTTCATGCGTCCGGCTTGGGCAACGCGTTACCGCGGGACTCGGCCAGCTTTTTATCCATTGACCGCCCCGAGATAGCGCTGATTACCTGGAAACTGGCCGAGGATGGCGAGGGAAGCATTCTTCGCCTCGAGAACACATCGGATCAGACGGCCACGGTTCACGTTGGCAGCCGGTTGTTCCACATTCGGCGCGCGTGGTTGTCGAACGCGCTCGAAGATAAGCAAAGCGAGTTGCCGGTAAGCTCCGGCGGATTCCAGGTGAGCGCGCCAGGGTTTGCAATCATCACCGTACGGATAGAAACGGAACCGGATTCGGCCGTGGGAGGAGGAACTTAATGAGCTTCGACTTTAAGGACAAGGTTGCCGTGATCACCGGAGGCGCGACGGGCATCGGCGCCGCTACGGTTGAGACCTTGTGCGAATTGGGCGGGCGCGTAGCCGTGCTTGACCGCAATCGCGAAAAGGACCAAGAGTTGATGGAAGAGCTGACCGGCAAAGGATATGCCGTGTCGTTTCACTTTTGCGAAGTGGCGGACGAGGCAAGCGTTCAGACTGCCACAGCAGCCGCGGCGCGGGAACATGGCGGCATTCACGTGCTGGTTCACTGCGCTGGAATCCAGCGCTACGGCGATGTTTTGGACACCAGCGTGGAAGTGTGGCGCGAAACGCTGGGCGTGCATCTCGATGGCTGCTTCTACGCGGTGCGCAGCGCCCTGCCGCACATTTTGGCTGCGGGTGGGGGCTCCATCGTGATCGTCGGATCGGTCCAGACCGTAACCGCGGTTGCGGGTTCGGCGGCCTATGTGACCGCCAAACACGCGCTGGCCGGGCTTACGCGGTCCATTGCCCTGGATTTCGCCAAGAAGAATGTGCGCGCTAATTGCGTGATGCCGGGAGCGATCGATACGCCCATGCTGCAGTGGGCGGCAAATCTGGCGCCCGATCCGGAGGCGGTGTTGCAGGGCTGCGCGCGGGCGCACGCCTTGGGAAGAATCGGGCGTCCCCAAGAGGTGGCTCGCGCCATTGCGTTTCTGGCCAGCGATTGGTCGTCGTTCATTACCGGAGCCATGCTGGCGGTGGATGGGGGCATGCTCGTGCCCACCGGAGGGATGGGTTTCCAGGAGAGCGGAACCGGAGCGGTGGCGAAACGATGAATGGCGAATGCAAGGCTGCGCGCGCAATCCGCGCTGCTTCTCGATTGGACGGAGGAATTCCGTTCTGACCATCAAAGTCAATGCGGAATCATGGAAGAATCGCAGCGCCCTGCGGATCACGAACGGGGCTGTGGAGGCTGTGTTGCTGCGCGGCGGCGGCCATATTGCTGAACTGCGCCTGGCCGGCGGGGATGAATTCGCGGTCAATTGCCTGTGGTCCGCGCCGTGGGCGACGGCCGACCCCCGCGATCCGGATTTCTGGCAGCTTGCCGAGCAGTACGGTGCGGATCCAGCGGGGAAGTTCCTCGCAACGTATACGGGACACGCGCTTTGCCTGGACATTTATGGCCTGCCGTCACCGCAAGACGCTGCGCGCGGTATTCCGTTGCACGGGGAAGCCTCGGTGCTGGAGTGGGACCTTGAGCCCACCGCGCGGGGTTGCGCAGGCCGCGTCGAACTGCCGGCAGCGCAAATTGGTTTCGAGCGTGAGGCATCGCTGGCGGAAGGCGCAGCCGTGCTGTTCAGCGAAGAACGCGTGGAGAATCGCGGCGGGCGTCCACGCGAGATCCACTGGGTGCAACATCTCTCGTTGGGCCCGCCGTTTCTTGCCCCGGGCGAGAGCTCCATTCAGGCATCGCTCGACGGCGGACGCACGTGGCCGCTGGGATACGAGGGCCATGAACGGCTGCGCGGCGATGCGTCTTTTGCATGGCCGCTGGCGCCATCGGCGGATGGGGACATGGTTGATTTGCGTCTGCCCTTTGAACGCCCAGGGTTCGGCTTCATTGCCGCAGGCCATGTGGATTCCGCGCGGCAGTTCGCGTTCATCGCGGCTCTCAACTTCCGGCTTGGTCTGGCGCTCGTCTACTGTTTTCGCCGTCAAGATTTCCCTTGGGTTGCAATCTGGGAAGAGAATTGCGCGCGACCGGCGCCACCTTGGAATGGCGCAGCGCAAGTACGGGGCATGGAATTCGGAACCACGCCCATGCCGATCGGACGCGACGCCATCCACGAGCTGGGCAACCTGTTCGACACGCCCGCTTCCCGCGTCCTCGAACCGGGCGGCGTGCTGCGCGCGCGCTACCTCGCGGCGCTCGCAGTGGTCCCGCCGGATTGGCGCGAGATCACGGATGTAACGCCCAACGGAAATGGGTTGGCTCTTACGGGTCCCCGGAACAGCAGGCCAATCGAAATCACCGCGCCGGGCCTTGACGATTTTCTGAAAGGAGACACGGAGAGATGAGCTCCGCTGCCTCAGGTTTGTCGATCCTGGTTCTTGCCGGAGTAATGAACGCCAGCTTCACGCTGCCCATGAAATTTACGCGCCGGTGGGCGTGGGAAAACACATGGCTGGCATGGACGATCTTTGCTTTGCTGGTCCTGCCGCCGCTTGTGACCTATGGCACGGTTCCACATCTGCGCGAGGTTTATCGTTCCACGGCGAATGGCCTCCTCCTGGAGGTCATCGGGTTCGGGGCCGGTTGGGGGGTGGCGCAGGTTTTCTTCGGACTGGCAGTCGATGCGATCGGAATAGCTCTCACCTTTTCGCTGGTGCTCGGCACGTCTGCGGCGGTAGGTACGCTGGTTCCGCTGCTGCGGCTCCATCCGCAACGGCTCAATACGCCCGCCGGCCATGGCGTCCTGGCGGGCGTGGGATTGGTGCTGGTTGGCGTAATGGTTTGCGCCATTGCGGGCAGGCGGCGCGAAAAAGCGCTCCAACTTGGCGCTGGCCGGAAGAACACCACGGTGGGTCTGGTGCTCGCCATTCTCTGCGGGTTTGGCGCGTCCTTTGTCAATTTTGGGCTGGCGTTTGGAGCCCCGCTCGTCGCCTCGGCGCGAATGCTTGGCGCCCGCGCGCTCAACGCCTCCAATGCGGTCTGGATGCCGCTGATGTTCGCCGGCGCGCTGCCGAATCTTTTGTACTGCCTTTGGCTGCTGAAAAGAAACCGCACCGGAGGCAAGTTTCCCCTGGGCGGCGTGAGCCATTGGGCATTGGCTCTGGTGATGGCCGTCTGCTGGTTTGGGAGCACGTTGCTTTACGGACTTTCGACGGTAGAACTGGGAGGCTGGGGCCC
>JASHTU010000452.1 GCA_030040395.1 Acidobacteriaceae bacterium | reverse complement strand
TCCGCTACAGCGACTGAAATCGTCTCCGCATGGACATCCATGCCCAGAAATCGTACCTTTTCCTTCATGACCGGTTCCTCTCCGCTTGTGGCTCTGATCTGTGATGCCTTCAGGTCTCACAGACTAACCCACGCATCGCGCAGGGAACCGGTCACTCCATACTGACTAGCGACGAATCAGACCGAGCCCGGCCAATGAGCGGCCCTCGCTACCATCGGCGCCTGACGCATGAACCTGCGGCATTTGACTATCGCCTAAAGCCAGGAATTTCGCGACAGACAAATGCGCTGGCCATCGTGGGGATGATGCGAGGTCCCGGGCGAAAATTTTCCAAAGCCAGTACAGCCGGTGATCCAGCCGGAGCGCACAAATCTCCTCCTCGTTTGGGCTTGCAACTCCAGCATTTGGTTGTTTTGCCAATTTCTCTGTCGTTGAGAGCGAATCCTCCCCCGACATATCGAATCCAACCAACAAGAGGTTTTTAACCCGTGCGAACCGCGTTCCCAAATCCCTCCATTGTGCTTCTCGCACTTGCATTTGCCGTCTGCGGCCAGAACGCCCTTGGTCAGAACACCCAGACCCAACCCCCGCCGCAACGGGCCAACACATCACGGCCTTCCACGAAGCAGGAGCCCCATCAAAGCAGCCCCGCTGGCGACGTCGGCAGGGGCGCCGGCGACATCGGCAAAGGAGCCGCCAAGGGCGCTGGAGCGGCGGCTAAGGGAGTTGGGAAAGGCGCCGGCGACCTTGTCACACTTCACCCGCTCGACGCCGCTGGCGATGTCGGCAAAGGCGGAGCCGTCGCCGGCAAGGACGTTGGCGTCGGCGCCGCCAAGGGCACAGGCAAAAATCGCCAAGGGCACAGGCCGAGGTATCGGCAAAATATTCCACCATCACCATGAGAAAGCCCCGGCGCCCTCCGGACCACAAAACTAGGGCTACGCCCGGATTTCCTGCTTGCCGGGTCCACCATCCATGGTTTAAGTTGATGCCCCCGATCGACTTGGTTCTTTCCCTTTGCCCGCGTACCAGCCGCATTTTCCGGCCCGCGCAATTGATTCCTGATTGAGACTCGACAAGAAATTGACCCGACAGAGGAATCGCATCTAAACTCGGACGAAAGCTCTGGCGAACCCCACGTTTAGGAGCAGGATTGAGGTGCACCGATTGGCCCTAAATCGATGGTTCGCAACTGCATCCGTAGTTGCGGCTTGGTTCTTTGCAGCTCCTTTGTTATGGCCACAAACTGCGGATCTTGAGCTCCCGGTTGATCTATTCATAAGTCTGCAGCAACCGGGTTCCGCCTCCACCGCCATTCCGCCGGCGGCTGGCCAGACTGCGCCCCAGCCCTTATCCTCTCAAAGCTCAAATCCGCAGCAGAAGCAGACAGCCGAAGAACAACTGAAGCAACAGGAGCGGCAACGGGTTTTGGGCGTAATGGCAGCCTTCAACACGACCAACAACCGCGATGCCGCTCCTCTGAGCACCGGCCAGAAATTTCAACTGTTTTTCAAGAGCGCGACCGATCCGTGGGCATACCTTCTCTCCGCCGCCGGCGCCGGCATTGACCAGGCCGACGACAGCTTTCCTGAGTATGGACAGGGAGGGGAAGGTTATAGCAAGCGATTTGGCGCGGCCTACACTGACTATTTCACAGGCAATTTCTTCGGAAACGCGGTATTGACCAGCCTGTTTCGCGAAGACCCGCGCTATTTTCAGAAAGGCAAGGGCAGCCCTATCAGACGCATCCTTTGGGCGGCCAGCGGCACCATATGGTGCAAACGGGATCGCGGGACCTGGGGACCCAATTATGCCAATGTGCTCGGAAATCTCATTGGTTCCAGCATCTCCAACGTCTACTACCCCCAACCGGACCGTACGGTAAGGGGCACCCTTGAACGCGGGTTCACCGTCACCGCCCAGGGGATTATCGGTTCCGAGGTGGTCGAATTCTGGCCTGACCTGGTGCGACGCCACAAGCGTAAACAAGCGGAAAGGCTGGCTCTCCAGGCAGCCCGGAAAAATGGGAACGGCAGCTTATCTCCGGCCTCTCCATCGCCGCCCGCCGCGCCTCACACGGGCGAGGACCCGCAATGATTTCGCTGCCGCAAAATGCCGCCTTGATGGTCATTGCTGGATGGCGTCGCTTACTCTGTCCTCAAAGCTTGCATGGGGTCAAGACGGGAGGCGCGCCATGCGGGAACCATGCAGGCTAAGGCCGCAACCGCCAGCAGCGCTGCAGCGACCATGGCGAAGACCACCGGGTCGAGCGGTTGCGTTTGGTAAAGCATGGCCTTGATGAGCCGCGCCGTCGCGGCGCTTGTCCCCAGCCCCAGCAGCAGCCCGATCAATGCCGGACGCAGGCCGTCGGCGAGCATCAGCCCGAGCACTTGTTCCCGTCGCGCGCCCAGAGCGATGCGGATGCCGATTTCGCTCGCGCGCTGCGCCACGATGTAAGAGAGAACGCCGAACAGACCCGCGGCGGCGAGCAGGAGAGACAGCACCGCGAAGCCGCTGATGAGCGTGGCGTCGAAGCTTTGATCGAGCGTGGACTTGCCCAGAAGCTGATCCATGGTGAGCACGTCGGAGACAGGCAGGTCGCGGTCCATGCCCTGGATGATCTGCTGGACGGGGAGGGCTAACTGCTCCACGTCGCGGCTGGAACGGATGACGAGCGTGCCGTTGTTCTGCTGGCCCGAATACAGCGGGTAGTACTGCATGGGCTGCGACGGTTCGCCGATGGAGAAACGGGTGTCGCCCACCACCCCGACGATGGTCCAGAGCCTTTGCCCGGTCACCCCCTGGCGCAGGTGCTTGCCGATGGGTTCTTCCCCGGGGAAAAACTTGCTGACAAATGATTCGCTGACCATGACTTCATTGGCCTGGTCGAGCGCTTGGCCGTTATCAAACGTGTGGCCGTGCAGGATGGGAATGCCCATCGCGGCGAAGTAGCCGGGATCTGCAAAACGGTAGAGGGCGAATGTCCCTTGGCCGGGGGGCAGCGGCGGATGTTCGACGATATTGAATGCCATATCGCCCAGATATCCCTGTCCCGGGACCCCGGTGACGAATCCGGCGGCCTC
>JASHTU010000043.1 GCA_030040395.1 Acidobacteriaceae bacterium | reverse complement strand
CGCTATGGAAACCAACATTAGCATCAGCAGCCGGCGGTCATTTGTTAAGTTGATGGCCGCGAGCCCATTGTTTGCCACCATCGGCGCGCGAAACCTTGCCGCCGCAGTGACGAATGCCGTTAAACCCACCGGCGGAAGATCGTATGCCGACAATGTCTATACCCGGCTCGGCGTGCGCCCCCTTATCAACGCCCGTGGCACCTGGACCTATGTGAGCGGCTCGCTTGAGTTGCCTGACGTACGCGAAGCCGCCATCGACGCGTCGCATTTCTTTGTCGATATCTTCGAACTGCAGGAGGCCGTCGGGCGCAAGCTTGCCAAGATGTCGGGCGCCGAATCGGGAATCGTGACCTCCGGCGCCGCCGGCGCCATGGCCTGCGCCACTGCTGGCTGCATTGCCGGAACCGATCCGAAAAACGTCTGGCAATTACCCGACACAACGGGGCTGAAAGGTGAAGTGGTGATCATGGGCGGCCGCAGCGCGTTCGATAGCGCCATCCGCCTCACCGGTGCCAAACTGGTCATTGCGCATACCGTCGATGATTTGCCTTCGGCTCTTTCTCCGCAAACCGCCATGGTTTACACCACCTGGAAAGATGACCGGCTCGCGCAAATACTCAAAGTTACCAAGCCCGCCGGCGTTCCCGTTCTTCTGGACGACGCGGCAGGCATTCCTCCTTTTGAGAATTTTACCCAGCACGCAAAGACCGGCGTCGATCTCTATTGTTTCAGCGGTGGTAAGGGGCTTTGCGGCCCGCAATCTGCCGGGGTGCTGCTGGGCCGCAAGGATCTGATCGATGCGGCCATGGCCAACAACAATCCCTGGGAAGGAGCTGTATGCCGTCCCATGAAAGCCGGTAAAGAAGAGATTGTGGCTATGCTTGCGGCGCTCGATTACTGGTCGAGGGCCGATCTGGCAACGTTGACCAAGGAGTGGCAAAGCCGCGTGGAGCGCGTCCAGAAGTTGGTCGACACCGTGCCCGGAGTCACCTCGGACATTGCCATTCCCAAAGGCGGCAACAGCTATCCGACACTGACCGTGAACTGGGATGAAGCGAAGTTCGGCTTAACGGTAGCGCAATGCGCCCAGCAATTACGCGATGGACAACCGCGCATCGAAGTTCTCACCAACAGCAATCCCAGCGGCGTTTTGGCGCGGTTAAGGAGCGGCGACGAGCCGCGGCCCGGTCATCCAAATCGCCTGCAGATCATTTCCATGACATTGCAACCCGGGGAGGATTTGATTGTGGGCAATCGCCTCCGCAAGATTCTCAATCAAGCCCGTAAACAATCCTCATAGGGCCAGTTTTTCCAGGCGCGCTTGGCCGTTTTCGAAGTTTCGCGATGGAATCAGGCGCCTGGAGGGATTCCCGTCTCTAATTGAGTGAAGGCGATCGGGGAAACTTTGCCCTTCTTCACTTTACAGCAGCTCCAGGTATGAGCTTCAGGCCGTGGCCTTACGGCCGCTCGGATACTGTTCAGCGTTCTGCGGAGCGCCGCCAAGTCTCCGAATAACACGACAAAACCGCAATAACCCAAAAGCAGGGTAGCACAGGCCGTGTTTATAACTCCTTTACGAACTCACTATAGTAAAGTTAGATGCTTCATGCGCACATTTTTAGCAAAGAGACGCTTACTAGATTCAGCGTAGTTCTGGCGCTCCTTAAGCCGCGGGCGGCGTAAGAACGCCCTCTGGTCTGGCGCCACCACGTCAGAAGGAGATTCCAATCGATAACTTCGAAGACTTTGCCGAACCTGGAGTCGAGTCGCGAGAACCCATGCAAGCGCCGAAGAAGCGAACTTTCGAACCGCCGCAGTCAGGTTTTGAGTTTGAGGACGGAGTTCCTCTCACTCGCGCGGGCCGCATCGCCATTCTTCTCGTCCTCGTCGCGCTCATCCTGCAATGCACCGTTTTGTTCTTTGGCTAATCCAAATTTAGCTCGATCGTATTGTAGCCGCAACCATGGGGTTAAGTTCGCAAAATTTTACATCGCTTTACGATTAGCTCGCATAAGGATATAATTAAGGTGATACAAGTCATAGCGTCAGCCACGCTGGACGGTAAACAGCAATGCGAAACAGAAGATCCCGAGAGATGTTTCAGGAGCTGGCGCATTTCCGTCATAAGCTGCGTAAGTTTCTGCGCTTTAGCGAGGATGCTGCGCGCGCCTGCGGAATCACTCCGCAGCAACAACAGTTGATGCTGGGAATCGCCGGTTTTACCGGCGCAGGCAGGGCCAACATCTCCGAGATTGCCGAATTTTTGCAAGAGAAACACAATTCCGTGGTGGGGCTGGTGGATCGCGCGGTACAAAGCGGACTGGTGCAGAGAGCGGAGTACGCAGAGGACCGGCGCGTCGTGGTGGTTTCGCTAACGGAGCGGGGCGAAGAGATTCTTAAGAAGCTGTCGCTGCTGCATAACGAGGAAGTGAAGCGATTGCGCCGGGACTTTTTGAGCGCGGAAGCTGAGCAGCACGCAGAACGAACGAGCAGTCGAGGACGGGAGCAGAGTCGAAGTGTTGAACACTCCGCCAATTGATCTGACGCCAAAACCATTGCAGGACAAAAAAGTAAGAGCGCTCAGAGGGAAAGGGCTTCTCCATCTTCCCCTGCTGCGCAAGTACGCGCCGTTCATCCACGAAGATCTGGCTGCGGTATATGCGCGCGATCTGCGCAAGTGGCTGCTGATAGCGCCAGTTATTGGTGTCATCACCGGCCTGATCACCACCGCGATTGCGGTCGTTATTCTGAATCGCATGTGGCCGCCCATTCTGAACTACTACGTGCGCCATCACTGGGCCATGCTTCCCGGCCTGCTGTTGGGATGCATCGCGACCGGTCTGATCATGCAATGTCTCACGCCCGACCCGGATGAACACTCGACTGAAGAGATCATCCGCAGCTATCACGAGCACCAGGGAGACGTGAACATGCGGCCGTTCCTCTCCAAGCTGCTGGCGGCCATCACGACCGTGGGTTTTGGCGGCAGCGCGGCGCTTGAGGGACCAAGCATATACGGCGGGGGCGCGATAGGCTCTTGGTTGTGGAAGCAATTACGGCGTGCGCAACGATTCAGTCTGGATGCGCGCGACAGACGCATCATGCTCATCTGCGGCGCTGCGGCGGGAATGTCGGCGGTGTTCCGGGCGCCGCTCACGGGCATTGTGTTCTCGCTGGAAATGCCATATAAGGACGATTTGGCCCACGAGGCGCTGCTGCCATCGCTGATTGCGTCGGTTGTGTCGTTTATGACGCTCAGCGCGTTTCTGGGCAGCGCGCCGCTTTTCGACTTTGCCGCGGAGCCATCATTCACACGCCGCGACTTGTTCTGGTGCGCCCTGCTGGGCTTGGCGATTGGCCTAATTGGGATGGCGTTTGTAACCACATTCCGGCGAGTGCGCACTTTCTGTGTGAACTGGCGCGCGCCGCACTGGGTGAAGCTCTCGATTGGCGGCGCGCTGACGGCCCTATGCGGAATTGCGTTCGTGTATTTTTACCGCGGGCCGCTGACGCCTCTGGGACCAAACTACGAGGCGGTGGGTTTAATCCTGCAGCATTCACACAGCTCGGCGGAGTTGGTCCTGTTTGGCCTGCTGAAGATGGCGGCGACGATTTTCACGCTGGGGGCCGGCGGCGTGAGCGCCATGTTCGTGCCGTTGTTTTTGACCGGTGGGTCGTTTGGCGTTGCGTTTGCGCAGTCGGTAGCGCACAGCCCAGCGCTGGCGCTGTATGCGGCGGTTGGCATGGCTTCCTTTATTGCCGCGGGATATAAGACGCCGCTGGCGGCCGTGGTTTTCGTGGCCGAAGCCACCGGTGGACATGCGTTCATCATCCCCAGCCTGATTGGGGCGGCGGTTGCCTATGCGGTTTCAGGCGATGCCTCGGCGTCGGGCGATCAGCGGCTGCATGAGGCCGTGAAGGTGCATGCACTGCAGGGCATCTCCGTAGGCGATGTAATGCAAAGCGATGTGATCGCTGCGCCGGCCATGCTGAGCCTAAGAGAGTTTGCTGCTACGCTCTCGCCACACACGCGTCACGAGGTGTTTCCGGTGTTTGACTCCGGGACCCTGATCGGTACATGCAGCGTCTGGTCACTGAGCCATGTCCCGCCGCAGGAGTGGGACACCAGAAAGGTGCGGGACATTACGCGGCCCCTTCTAGCTCGAATCTCTCCGCAAACAGACCTGCCCGAAGCGCTGCGCCTTCTATTGCGAGGGGATAGCGAACCTATGCTGCTGGTGGTGGAAGAGGATCACAGGGTCGTGGGTATTTTGACGAAGGGCGACATTCTGCAAACGCTGGTGCTCCCTCAAGTTGAGAGCGCCTTTGAAGAAGAGACGGCTGTGCCAAGCCCGGCGTGAGACAAATGACGACTTTAAACACGGGAGGTTCCCTATGCCCGGCT
>JASHTU010000451.1 GCA_030040395.1 Acidobacteriaceae bacterium | reverse complement strand
AAGAGTCTGTGGTGAAAATCCGGCTTTGAATGGGCGCTACCGGGGAATTTTTGGGCGCGCGCCAGCCGGGGGCTTTATGGCGGGCGCTCCATCAAAGGCGCTGGAGAAGGCGCTCACGGTCCGCCTGGTTGGTCACAAACTTCGGCAAAGCCAAGGCCAATCGCATGGGTGGAAGAACGCCTCTTCGCGCTCTTCATGAAAGGGGATCGGGGCGCGGCTCGCCTACTCGTTTACGCCCGAAGCCGCCTCAAATCCCGCCTCCTGCGTCGCAGGAGTCGTGTTTCCCGGCGGCGGAGGCGTGAACTGGGCGGTCTTCGCGTTGATCGCGGTCGAATAGTCGGGGCCGAGACCGAGCTTTTCCAGCGCGCGTGAGTCCGGCATCAGCTTCGTCTGCCAACCCTGATCCGCCTGAAATTTCTGCATCGCGGCAATGGTGTCGGCGTCCCATTTGCCGGTCGGATCGCCGCTGAAGTAATGCACACGAATCAGCGCCTCTTGAATCTGCATGACGCGTTCTGGCTCGATGGCTTGCTGTCCGCGGACGCGGGGGCTTCTACGCCGCGTCACACGGCGCGTCAAGTGGCGAGTGTGGTGGATTTGCCCTGCCGTGGGAGCCCGATGAACATGCGAAGCGAATGCCGGTGAGGCAAGCAGGGACAAGGAAAACAGCAGTGCTGGAAAGGTTCTACAAGAAAACACGCCTCTACCGCTCCTCGCAACGAAGATTGATCTTTCCGAGCAGTCTAGCCGAAGCGCCGCATGCTGGCAAGCGTAATGATCACCCTTCAAGCGAATTCACGTCCGCCTGCCCGGTTTGGGCTCCGGGGCCAAAAAGCCACAACCGCCGCCCAGCTCTATTGCAAAGTTCCGCCCACGTAATTAATGCCTTGCTCGGGATGATGCGGATCCATCACCTCGAAGACCACGTCGTCTCCCGTCTTGAGCTTCCGCACCACCCCGTCGAACTGGTCCTTGTCGCCGGTAGGTTGACGGTTGACGTGCGTAATCACCAGTCCCGGCTCGAGGCCCTGGAGATCGGCAAACGATCCGGTGCGCACTGACTCGATCACCACGCCCGGCGTCTTCAGCTTCGCCTGATCCGCCTGTGACTCCTCCTGGACCACTAACCCAAGTTTCGCTTCACCCACGCTCTCCGCGGATTCCGGGTTCATCTGCGGCTGCCGGCCGCCGAGATCGGCAAACACCTTGTCGCGATCGCCGATCGTCACCGACGCCATTTCCTGCTTCCCGGTCCGCAAATAGCCCAACTGCACGGTCGAACCCGGCCGGCGGCTGGCGATCTCGTCCACCAGCGCATCGCCATCCTTCACCGGCCGGCCGTCCACGCTGGTGATGATGTCGCCATCCTTGAGCCCCGCTCTATCCGCCGGCCCGCCGGGCTGCACTTGCTGCACCAGCACCCCATTCTTGAATCCGTACACCCGATTCACGGCGTCGGAAAGGCCTTCACGGAATTGAATGCCGATCGACCCGCGCACCACCTTGTGGCTGGGGCTGATGAGGTCGTTATACACCGCGACCACGGTGTTCGACGGCATAGCGAAGCCGATGCCCTGGTAACCGGCCGACTGGGTGTAAATGGCCGTGTTCACTCCAATCACGTTCCCGTTCATATCCAGCAGCGGCCCGCCGGAGTTGCCGGGATTGATGGCCGCATCGGTCTGCAGGAAGTGCTGGAATTGGCCGCTCGGCCCCGGCTCGATGGTCCGGTTCTTGGCCGAGATAATGCCGGCCGTGACGGTTTGTGAAAGCGCAAACGGGCTGCCGATGGCTTCGACCCAATCGCCCACCTGCACGCTATCGGAGTTGCCCATCTTCATCGTTGGCAACGGCGCGCTGGCGTCGATCTTGATCACCGCCAGGTCGGTGGCCTTGTCCACGCCGATCACCCGCGCCGGCCGTCCCAGGTCCTGCGAGTCCGGGTCTGTCGAAAGCTTCACGTAGATCTTGTCGGCCTTGTCGACCACGTGGTCGTTAGTGATGATGTAACCTCTGGGGTCCACGATGAATCCCGAACCCAGCGATTCCTGCACGCTGCTGCCCCCGTCGCCCTGGTCAGGCGAGGGAATCTGGCCGCCAAAGAAACGGTTGAAAAAGTCCTGGAAGTTGTCCTCGCCGTCGCCGTCGCCCTGGCCTTGGCCGTCGTCTCCCGGATTCTGCGGCAAAGGCAGCGCGCGGCCATGGAACTGACGGTGGTTCTCGGACTGCTTGGGCAGCGTCTGGGTGTTGATGTTCACCACCGCTGGTCCCATTTGCTTGGCGATGCGCACAAACTCGTTGCTCGGGATCGTGGAATTCACAATCTTGAGCGGGGTTGCGTCTGCAGTGGAGGTCTGCTCCTCCTGGCCCCGGACGCCGTGAGCGGCAAAGGAGCCCGCTACGATGGCGGCGGTCAGAATGCCGAGCAGCACATAGGCTGAAGCGAGGCGGCGCGTACGCAGCCGTGCAAAGAGCGATTTCATGAGTTCAATGACCTCGTAAGGCGCCGACTAACCCTGACTAACCCTGCCTAGCCCTGAATTGTTCGATGCATCAACGTCCAGTATATCCAGTCCAGACGATCCTGTGGGGGAATTCCATGCCTGCGCCATCGCCCTTGGTATAACCGGCCAGTTCCCTTCCCGGATTAGATGCCGTCGCGAGCAAAGTGTCATACTCCGGGCCTCCACTTGAAAGGCGCCGCCCGCTGGAACAATTAGACGTGACTTCAGGCAGTCAGTTCACGGCCGTTGGCCGACCGCCCTTGACCCCGGCTTTCCCCGCTCTGGTCTCGAAAACGCGGCGCCAGGATCGCGGCCGCGATCGCGCCGGACCACGCTCGCAGAAGCACCTCTTCCCCTTGGCGGTTGCGCCCGGGCTCTACTGCTCCGCTGCCCATTCCAGCATGGCCAACGTGAGCAGGAGCACGCGCCGCAGTCCCAATTCGCGGTTTTTGGCGCAATACCATTCGCCCAGCGTGTGCGCGGCGCCGCCTTCGCCCCCCGCGCCGAGAGATAATGCCGGCACGCCCAGCGAAAGTGGAATATTGGCGTCAGTCGAGCCCAGGCGTAGATCGGTGCGCAGGTCCAGATGGCGGTCCACGGCGCGCAGCGCCGCCAGCAGCGGCGAATCTTCGGGCAGAACGGCGGCCGGCCGCTCCCCGATTTTGGCCACAGTGTAGGAAAGAGCGCCGCGGCTTGCGGCTTGGCCCGCCTTGATTTGGCCGTTGGCGCGGAGAACGGCGTCCTCCACCGCGCGGTGCAAGGCCACCTCAAGCCGCACCAATTGTTCGGGAGCCGTAGACCGGAAATCGATGGCGGCCTGCGCGCTTTCCGGGATGGAGTTTACGCTCGTTCCCCCGCGGATGGTGCCGAGATTCAGCGTGGTGCGCGGCTC
>JASHTU010000042.1 GCA_030040395.1 Acidobacteriaceae bacterium | reverse complement strand
GGGTTTCACGCGAATTCCTGCCGGCGCGCTCGAAGAGGCGGCATCCGGCTCAGGACATTTGAGCAAATGAGATAAATTCCCGAAAAAATCGGATAATCTCCTCTGGGAAGGTTACCGACCATGCCGGCGCGCAAACACTTGCGGTTCGCCATGTTGTTCACGATCGTTGCCTTGGCGGCGTTCGCAAGCGTCAATGTGTCCAAGGCCAAATTGGATGCGCCCAAGCCGAATGCGTGGTTGCGCGCTCCGTTGCCGGCCGCCGCTGTGTGCCCTTGGTGCGGCAGCCATCCGGCAAACCAGCCAAGTCCACTGAATTTATTGCGCAGGAAAGGCCAATTGCTGCCGGGGTCCTTAGTTCCGATTCAATTCAAGGACCCCAAGAGTTTGGGTGTCGGAAAGTTGCTGGTGGCGAGCCGCGGCCTCGGCGACCCGAACTTCGGGGGAACCGTGCTCCTGCTGGTCCACTACGATGAAAAAGGCGTACTCGGACTGGTTCTCAACCAGCGCACCGATGTACCGCTTTCTCGCGTTCTTGATCTCAAGGTCGCGAAAGACCGCTCCGACCCGGTCTATGTCGGGGGCCCGCTGGAAACTTCCAACGTATTCGCACTGTTTCAGTCCTCGACCCAAATCAAAAAAGCTGAAAACATCTTCGGTGAGGTTTATTTGATTTCCGACAAAAGCCTCTTCAAACAAACACTTTCGGCCCGGCCTGACCCGCGCGTTTTTCACGTTTACCTGGGATACGCCGGATGGACACAAGACCAATTGCGAACCGAGGTGCAATTGGGCGCGTGGTTCGTTTTTCCGGCAGACACCGCCACCGTATTCAGTGCCGATCCGGATTCTTTATGGTTGCAGATGATTCAGAAGACAGAATTTCACTGGGCGAAGACTGAACCCTTCGCAGAAATCTCCCCGCCGGCAGAATGGTTTTGATACTTTCCGATTCATTTACTAGGCCGATATTTCGCCCAGTGCACCCTTGCCACTCAAGTGGCGCCGCCGACAAGTTTGTTGTATTCGCCTGGCGCAGCCGCCTACGATTGACCTATGTCGATCGAACGCCGCAGCTTCATCAAGTCCGCCGCCGCGCTGGCGCCCGCCGCTGCACTCCCCTATCTGCTCGCCCAAACGCCCGCCGCGCCCGTCAGCCCTGCTCTGCACCCGGTGGCGGCAGGCGGGGACCGCTTTGGCCATCCCCACTCGCTGGGCTTCAGCTCGCTGGCCTTTAAGGTGGCTAGCTCCGACACGGGCGACAACCTGTTCATCATCGAACACAGAAATCTCATGCCCGGCGCCGGACCGGCTCTCCATCTGCATTACTCACAGGACGAGTGGTTCTACGTGATGGACGGTGAGGTCGCCTTTCAGGTGGGCGGCGAGCGCATCAGTCTCCGCTCCGGCGAATCCGTCCTCGGGCCGCGCGGTGTCCCGCACACGTTCTCCCCGTTGGGCTCGCCTGCGCATTTGCTGATCGCCCTCGCGCCGGCGGGCAAGATGGAGCAGTACTTCGTTGACGCCTCCGCCCACCCGGAGCTCGCCGCCACCGAGACCTTCATGAACCGTTACGAGGTGAAGTGGCTGGGACCGTCGCCGTTCTGGAAGGCTTAGCGCCTGGTATTAAATCTGGATCCGTCGCAGTCCTTCAAACACCGGCAATGTGGAGGGGATGGAGGGGCGCCCACGGCGCGAAAACGGGCGACAACCTCGCGGCGAATGAACAGGATGGAAATTGAGGGTCGCGGATGCGCCACCCGTCAGACGGGGTCTTCCCTCTAACGCCCCAGAAAGACCCGGTACTGCTCTTCGAGCACCCCGGAGGCCCGCGCCAGCGCCAGCTTCGATACGTTGTATTGGTAGAGGCTCTCCACCAGGTTGGTCTGCGCGGTGGTGAGAGTAGCCTCCGCGGTCACCAGGGGAAGGTTGTCGTCCACGCCCGCGTTCACCCGGTCGGTCTCGTCGCTGAGCGCGCGCGTGGCCAGCGCCACATTGGAGCGCGCCACATCCACCAGCTCGGCCGCCGCCGCCACGTCCAGCAGCGCCGAGCGCACCTGCTCGTCGATCTGTTGGCGCAGGCTGTCGAGTTGTGCGTTCACACCCCGCATCTCGGCCGACGAGGCGTCCTCGTCGCCGCGCAGCCGCGCCTCGCGGAAGATGGGCACGCTCAGCGTGCCCATGGCCATCAAGTTGCCGTGCGTGCCCGCCCCGTTCACCGTGCTGATCTGGTAGTAGCCTTCGAATTTCAGACTCGGCCAGCGCTGGCTGCGGTAAGCCGCGTGAATGGCTTTATATTCGACCGCCTGGTTCTGCAGGTTCTGGTAATCCTGGCGGTCCTTGTACGCCGTCGCCAGCACCTCGGCCGGCGTCTCCAGCGCCAGCTCGCTATAGGGCGCCGTATCGGTCAGCGCAATCTTCTGCCCCGGCGCAACGCCGATTTCGCGCTTGAGCAGAATCTGGTCTTTCTCGAGCGCGTTTTGCGCGGCGATCAAGGCCTGCTGCTGCGCCTGCAACTCGACCTGCGCCCGCAACTCGTCGATTCCGGCCACCGTTCCCGCCTCGTGCTCGGCGTGCGTGTGATCGTAGAGCGTCTGCGCCTCGGCCACCTGCGCCTTCGAATCGTCCACCTCGCTCGCGTCGGCAATGCAGCGCAGATATTGGTCGGCCACGTTCTGCACCACCTGGCCCCGCGCCGTCATTTTGGCGAAGTAGGCCGACCGTTCCGCGGCCCCCGCGGCCTTCCACCCCGCGATCACGGGCCCCGAAAACAGCGTCTCCGTAAAGTGAAGGGTCCCGTCGGTAAGATAGTCCTTGGTAATAATGGAAAACCCCGGCGGCAGCACGCCGCCCGGAAATAATGGCGCGAACTTCGCGAGCAGCGAAGAGCTGAACCCCAGCGCCGCCAAATTGTGCTGGTAATACCCAGTGTCCCCGGTCAGCGTAATCGTGGGCAAAAATTGCTGCAATGCCTGGTCCCGTTCGCCGTGGAGAAACTTCTCGTCGTTCTCGGCTTCCTTGAGGCCCAGATTGTTCTCAAGGCCCCGCCGCACGGCGTCGTCAAGCGAAAGCTGGAGCGTCTCGTCGCTGACCTGCTGCGCGGTCACGCTGCCAAAGTACGGATCGGCCGCCGACGAGGGATTCTGTGCAACAGCCCGGGGGCCGCTCATCGCCAAAAACGCGAAAAAAAAGCCTGCCGCCGCTTTCGCGCCTCGCCGGAGCGCAACCTGTAACCCTCGTTCCATTTCCATTAGTTTCTCAGATGAGCCGGGCGCGCAGAGGATGCACGATCCAACCACGGCGCTGCGGTTTTCCGCATCTAACCGCACTGAGGTCGCCATCCAAGAGGAATTAAGCGGCGGTTTGGCCGCGTTCGGCGCTTTCGACAATCGTGCTCGACTACCATTGGGGTGGACGTTCCGTTGTCGGGGGCTCCGCGCCGCCGTTGAGGACTTCCCATGACAGATGTTTTCATCGAGCGCATCGCAACCGCGGTTCCCGAGCACGATATCCACGAGCCGTTTGTGCGCTTCGCCGCGGACATGCTTACCGACCCGCGGGCGCGGTCGATCTTTCAGCGCCTGGTGGCGAAATCCGATATCCGGCGCCGCTACTCCTGCCTGCAAGCGGAGGAATCGCGCCGCGGCGGCCCCACCGACGCATTTGCCTTCTACGCGAGCGGGAATTTCCCTTCCACCGCCCGCCGTATGGAAGTTTTCGAGCAGTGCGCGCCGCCGCTGGTGTACAGAGCTCTGGATCGCCTGGTTCTGACCGCCGCAGAGCGCAACCGGATTCGCCACGTCATCGTAAGCTGCTGCACCGGCTTCTACGCGCCCGGACTCGATCTTGAAATCGTCAATTATCTTGGGTTGCCCCATGCGACCGAGCGGACCATCGTCGGCTTCATGGGCTGCTACGCGGCCATCAATGCGCTCAAGGTGGCGCGCCATTTCGTCCGCTCCGAGCCCGATGCGAAGGCGCTGGTCGTGAATCTCGAACTGTGTACGTTGCATTTCCACGAGACGCAGGACATCGGCGAGGTATTGGCGTTCCTGCTCTTTGCCGATGGCTGCGCAGCCAGCCTCGTGGGCGCCACGCCGGCCGGCTTCGCTGTCGACAGCTTTCATGCCCTGCGCATCGAGAACTCCAGCGACCTGATTACCTGGCGCATCGGCGATGCGGGCTTCGACATGTTTCTGTCCACTCATGTGCCGGGCCAGATCGCCAAAACCATGCGCGAGAACACCGCCGCGATCACGGGAGACCTTCCCGTGGAGCTTTGGGCCGTACACCCCGGCGGCCGCGCCATCCTCGACGCCGTCGAGGATGGGCTGGCTCTGGCGCCCGACGCCCTGCGCGCTTCGCGCTGCGTGCTGTCATCCTTCGGCAACATGTCCTCGGCCACGGTGATGTTCGTGCTCCAGCGCCTGATGCGCGGAGCCGCAGCCGGCCAGGCCGGCTGCGCCATCTCGTTCGGGCCTGGAGTGACCGCGGAGATCATGCGCTTCCATGCCGCTTGACCTTGATTTTGCCGAACGGGCACAGCTCATTGAATGGATGGATGAGCCCTGCAGCGACGCCGAACTGCGCGCCTGCCTGCGCGATTTGATGCAAGTGAATCGCACCCTTCTGGGGTACCGGCCCACGCTCCATTGGCTCGCCCGGATTGCCGGGCGCGGAGAATCGCCCCTGCGCATTGTGGACGTCGGCTGCGGAGGCGGAGACATGTTGCGCCGCATCGAGATCTGGGCGCGCCGCAATCACGTAGCTGTCCGGCTGACCGGGGTCGACCGTAACCCACAGGTCATCGCAGCCGCGCGCGCCTTTAGCGGCCCAACCAGCGCCATCGAGTGGATGGCGTGCGAGGCTGGCGACTACCGGCCTTCGTCGCGCATCGATTTGGTCATTAGCTCGCTCTTTGCCCATCATCTCTCCGGCCCGGAGATCGTCAGCTTCCTGCAATGGATGGAGCACCACGCGGCGCGCGGCTGGTTCATCAATGACCTGTGCCGGGGAGCGATGGCTTACTATCTCTTCACGCTGCTCGCGTGGGCGATGCGCTGGCATCGCTTTGTGCGCCACGACGGACCGGTATCGATCCGCCGCAGCTTCACCCCGCGCGACTGGAGCCGGTTCTTGAGCGAAGCGGGCCTGCCGGCGGACGCCGTGAAAATATTCGACGCATGGCCGGGAAGGCTTTGCGTGGCGCGGGTAAAGTGACGCCGTCGGCCTCGCACCGTCCTCAAACCGATGCGCTCGTCATCGGCGGAGGGCCCGCCGGCGCAGCCCTGGCAACCTGTCTGGCGCGCCGCGGCCGCTCGGTGGAAGTAGTGGAACAAAGCGCAGCTGCGCATCACAAAGTCTGCGGTGAGTTTTTCAGCCGCGAAGCCGTCGATTATCTCGACGAACTGGGCCTGAATCTCCGCGCGCAGGGAGCAATCGCCATTCACGGGGTCCGGCTGGCCGCACGCACCGCGATAGCGGAGTGCGAACTCCCTTTCCCCGCTCTCTCGCTCACGCGCCGCACTCTCGATGAGGCCCTCCTTTCGCTTGCCGCGCGCGCGGGAGCGATAGTGCTGCGCGGCCGGCGCGTCGGGTCGCTGCAACTATCCGCATCGGGCTGGGCGGCGTCACTTGCCGATGGTGAAGTGCACTGCGCGCCGGCGGCCTTTCTCGCCACCGGAAAGCACGACTTGGCCGGCCATCGACGGCCGCCCGGCAAACAGAACGAGCTGATCGCCTTCAAAATGTACTTCCGCGTAACTCCGGAACAGCAGCACGCGCTGCGCGGATGGGTCGAGTTGATTGTCTTTCGCGGCGGATATGCCGGCTTGCAGCTCGCGGAAGGCGGCGAAGCGAATCTTTGTCTGGTGGTGGAGCGCAGGACTTTCAAGAGCTGCCGCAACCACTGGCCGTCACTGCTCGAGCGCCTTCTCAGCGCCTCCGATCATCTCGCTCAGCGGCTCGACCGCGCTCAGCCTCTGCTGCCGAAGCCGCTGGCGCTCTCGTCCATCCCTTATGGTTTGCTGGTCTCCCGCCCCCAATCCGGACTGTGGCGGCTGGGCGATCAGGCCGCGGTGATTCCATCCTTCTCCGGCGACGGCATCGCGATGGCGCTCCACAGCGCCCACGCCGCCGCGGAAATTTACGCCAATGGTGGCACGGCCGCACAACTCGCCCGGCGCCTCCACGCGGAGCTCAGATCATCGGTTCATCTCGCTTCCGCCGTTTCGCGCCTCCTTGTCGCCGCTCCTGGCCTGGCGCAACTGGCTCGTTGGTGGCCGCCGTTGTTGCGCCTCCTGGCCGCACGCACCCGCATCCCGACCAGCGCCTTGCTCACGGAACTGCGCGACCCGCTATGATTCCTTTCCCTCACCAGGTTCCCTGCTTGCCGCCGTACCACCACACCAAGCCCACGGCAGCCGTGGGTTGCTGCCGCGACGGCGAAGTTGGCTGGTTGGTTTGGAAGTACGGGCGATTGCTCCAGTCGCGGCGGAACTCGAGGAAGCTGTCGAAGCCGTCCCCGAACTTGTACTCGTATGTCGCCGTGCCTTCCTTGAGGGCCTGCGTAGTTCCGCTGAAAAGTCCTCCGCGGTCGGAAAGATATTCCCCGCGAAACGCCAGATCGGCGCGCGGCGAGAACTGGTACTGCACGTAGCCAACGCCCCCAATCACGTGCGCGGGAGCCGACGACTCGCCTGGCGCCGCGTTGGCCCACTCGCGCTCGATGAAATAATCAGCCTCACCTTGGAGGGTAAGCTTGGCGCTCGCCTGCCAGGTGGCGTAGCTATCGAAGATGTGCAGCTTTCCGTCGGGGGCCGGGATAATCGGAGCCAGGCAAAGGCCGGGCTGCACAGGAACCGGACAGTTTGTGGCCGCCACCACATTCGGATGATCCTGGCCAATATAGTAATTCGCGGTCCAGCTCAGCGACTTTGCGGGCTGCAGAACATAACCGAAAAGCTCGTCCTTGTAGCCATTGGTCGGCTCCGACTGATTTGTGCCGTTCACCAACCAATAGTTCAGCGCCAGCTTGTCGTCGATGCGATACGAAGTGCGCACGCCGGCGTGATAGAAGGGAAGAAAGTAGTAATAGAACGATCGGGAATAATTCATCTGGTCTTTCGTATAGTTGCCTTCGACGCCAAGAGAGCTCGCCCATTTGCCCACATCAACGTCTAGGCCGTGGCCTAGCGGCGCAATATACGTCCCGTAGACCTGGAAAATATTGCGATAAATTTCGGGGCGAGGCTCATTGGCGGGATTGCCCTGCAGAGTCTCCGTAGCCTGGCCGAACTGCAAATCGAGGCGAAGGCCGTAC
>JASHTU010000450.1 GCA_030040395.1 Acidobacteriaceae bacterium | reverse complement strand
GGTGTGCATGGTGGTGGCGGCGTTCGCCCCGGCGCGCCAGACGGGATACGACTGGTGGGTTTGCTGGATGAGGCCGCCCTTGGTGAAGATTTGGCCGGCGCGACCCCGCACCCGGGGCGAGCAGTAGTCGATGGTGATGGTTTTGCCGGCGATGGTTCCAGTGGCTTTGGCGGACGGGCTGGGCTGCTGGGCGAAGACGGCGGTGGCGAAGAGAAGACCCGTACAGAGTAACAGGCGTTTCATCACGACGTTTCCTCCGAATAAACTCTCGATTCCAGAATGGTGCTCCAGTTTACTTGGCGCTTCCTCCAGCACGCAAGGCCAGACTTGGTTCGTACCGGTTTCGGCGGTGCGCCGGCTCAAATTCCAGCCCCGGCCATGGATGCGATTGTCCTGCTATGATGCGGCAGAAGGACGGGGGATGACGGCCAGTGAGGATGGCGATCGGAAGATGAAAACGGACGGCGAGACGGCGGGGGCGCGGTTTCGCGCGGCGGTGGAGGCGGAGAAACCTCTCCAGGTAGTGGGCGCGATCAACGCCTATACGGCGCGCCTGGCTGAGGCCACGGGGTTCCGGGCGCTGTATCTCTCGGGCGGAGGGGTAGCGGCGAATTCGCTGGGGTTGCCGGACCTGGGGATCAGCACCATGGAAGACGTCCTGACGGACGTTAGCCGCATCACCGACGCAACGGAGCTACCGTTGCTGGTGGATATCGACACGGGTTGGGGTGGGGCGTTCAACATTGCGCGCACCATCCGGTCGATGATCAAGGCCGGCGCGGCGGCTGTACATATCGAAGACCAGGTAAGCGCCAAGCGCTGCGGGCACCGGCCGGGCAAGGAGTTGGTGCAGGCCGAAGAGATGGTGGATCGCATCAAAGCTGCTGTGGATGCGCGCACGGACGAGCAGTTTGTGCTGATGGCGCGGACGGACGCCTTGGCAAGCGAGGGATTGGCTCGGGCCGTGGAGCGGGCGCAGGCGTATGTGGCCGCGGGCGCCGACATGATTTTTGCCGAGGCGGTGACGGAACTGGCGATGTATAGGGAGTTTCGAGAGGCTACTGGCGTGCCGGTGCTGGCCAACATCACGGAGTTTGGGCAGACGCCGCTGTGGACGCGTGAGGAGCTTGCGCAGGCGGGCGTGGATCTGGTTCTTTATTGCTGTGCGGCTTACCGCGCGATGAACGCGGCCGCGCTGAAAGTGTACGCAACCATTCACGCTGAGGGCACGCAGAAGAGCGTGCTGCCGCTGATGCAGACCCGGGCCGAACTGTACCGCTATTTGGGCTACCACGCTTACGAGCAGAAGCTCGACGAGCTATTCGCCAAGGGCAGGTAGACAGATCGGTTTCCACGCCGTCTATCGAATCGCAGCATTTCTCCGGAGGTCTGAATGAGTGTTCTGGAAGCGCATCACAAGCCGGTCTACAAGGTGAAGAAATCGGTGGCGTTGTCGGGCACGCCGGCGGGCAACACGGCCCTGTGCTCGGTGGGGCAGAGCGGCAACGATCTGCACTATCGAGGCTACGACATCCACGATTTGGCCGCGTTGTGCACGTTCGAGGAAGTGGCCTATCTACTGGTGCACGGCAAGCTGCCCAACGCGCAGGAGCTGGCGGCGTATAAGGAGCACTTGGGGGCCCGGCGGGGATTGCCCAGGGAAGTGAGGCAGGCGCTGGAATTGCTGCCGGCGTCGGCGCACCCCATGGACGTGCTGCGCACGGGGGTCTCCGTGCTAGGCTGCGTGCGGCCGGAAGCCGAGGATCACAGCGAGGCCGGCGCGCGCGCGATCGCCGACGCGTTGCTGGCCTCGCTGCCGTCGATGCTGGTGTACTGGTTCCATTTTGCGCGCAGCGGCCAGCGCATCGAAGTGGAGCGCGGGGTCGATTCCATTGCCGCGCATTTCCTGCACCTGCTGCACGGCAGACCGCCCAGCCCGGAGTGGACGCGGGCCATGCAGGTTTCGCTGATTCTTTACGCCGAGCACGAGTTCAATGCATCCACGTTCACGGCGCGAGTCATTGCGGGGACGGGATCGGATCTCTATTCGTGCGTCGGCGGGGCCATTGGCGCACTGAAAGGACCCAAGCACGGCGGAGCCAACGAAGCCGCGCTGGAGATTCAGTCGCGGTATGCGTCGCCGGAGGAATCCGAGGCCGACATGTTGCGACGCTTGGCCCAGCGCGAAGTGATTTTGGGATTTGGGCATCCCGTGTACACGCTGAGCGATCCGCGCAGCGACATTATTAAGGAACAGGCGCGAGCGCTGGCTACCGAGCCGGATGGGAGGCGGCTGTTCGCGATTGCGGAAAGGATCGAGGAGACTATGCATCGGGCCAAAAGCATGTTCCCCAACCTGGATTGGTTCAGCGCGGCGGCTTATCATCTGATGGGGATTCCGGTGGCCATGTTTACGCCGGTGTTTGTCTTGGCGCGGACGGCGGGGTGGAGCGGGCACGTGATCGAACAGCGGCGGGACGGGAAAATCATTCGCCCCTCGGCGGTATATACCGGCCCGGCGAATCTGCGCTTCATGGCTATGGAAGAGCGCGGCTAGCGGCTGTCCGGCGGCTTGC
>JASHTU010000449.1 GCA_030040395.1 Acidobacteriaceae bacterium | reverse complement strand
CCCGCATAAGCGCTTTGCGCAGGTTCGGGTGATGATATGGCTTGGTGGTTGGCATCGATTCTTGTTTTATCAAATGATGTTGACACGCGCAACATCTAGCGCTAGGCTAATGTTGCGTGTGTCAACATTGAGAGCCGCAGGAATCCATCATGGCCCTCGGCGCCCCTTATAAACAAGCCAATCCCGCAGATAAATGGGACGGCATCGTTATCGGCTCGGGTATCGGTGGGCTCACCGCCGCCGTGCTGCTGGCCCGGCACGGCGGCCAGCGCGTCCTCGTGCTTGAGCGCCACTACGAGAGCGGAGGGTTCACCCACACCTTCCGCCGACCCGGCTACCAATGGGACGTCGGCCTGCATTACGTCGGGCAGATGGGAGATTTGCGCTCGCCGGAGCGCCGCGCCTTTGACAACGTCACTGGAGGCACGGTGGCGTGGCAGCCGATGCCGGCGGTCTATGATCGCGTCATCATCGACGGCCAACGCTTTGATTTTGTCTCCGGCGCCGAGAAGTTCCGGGAAAGCCTGCGGCAGGCTTTCCCGTCCGATACCGCGGCCATCGATCGCTATCTCGCCGCCGTTCACGCCGCAAATCGCTGGAGCGGTCTCTACTTTGCAGAAAAAGCTGTACCCGCTCCAATCGCATCGCTGGCAGGCGGCCTGATGCGGGCGCCCTATCTGCGCTGGGCGCGCCGCACGACGCGCGAGGTGCTCACCGGCATTACCCACAATCGCGAGCTCATCGGTGTTCTCACGGCACAGTGGGGCGATTACGGCCTGCCACCGGCGCAGAGCAGTTTCGGCATGCACGCCACGATCGTCGAACACTACCTAAGTGGCGCCTTTTACCCAGTAGGCGGAGCAGGCTCGATCGCCGCCGCCATGGTCCCGCTGATCGAGAACGCCGGAGGCAGGGTTCTTACCAGCGCAGAGGTCGCCGGCATCGTCATCGAAGGTGGCCGCGCTGCCGGAGTCCGCATGAGTGATGGCCGGCAATTCCGTGCTCCGCTCATCATCAGCGATGCAGGTGCGGCGAACACCTTCGAGCGCCTGTTGCCGCCAGATCTGCACGAACTGGACTCCCTGCGCGCCACGTTGCGGACGCTCGCGCCTTCCACCGCTCACGCCAACCTCTATCTTGGGCTCTCAGAGACCGACGCCGCGCTGGGCCTGACGGGCGCCAATCTCTGGGTCTATCCATCCTTTGACCACGACGCCAACGTTGAGCGCTTCGCCCATGACCTGAGCGCGCCGTTGCCCGTCGTCTACATCTCTTTTCCATCAGCCAAAGACCCGGATTTCCAGCGTCGCTATCCCGGTCACAGCACCATGGAAGCGATCACGATGTTGCCTTGGCAACCCTTCGCCGCATGGGCAGAAACCCGCTGGAAGCGCCGCGGCGACGACTACGCCTCGCTCAAAGAATCGCTGGCTGCACGACTCCGCGTTGCAGTCGAGAGGCAGATCCCGGCGGTTGCGCCTCACATAGCACACGCGGAACTCTCTACACCCGTCACCACGCGCCATTTTATGAACTACCGCGAAGGAGAAATCTACGGCATCGCCGCTACACCCCGGCGCTACCTGACACGAAACCTGGGCGCGCGCACGCCGATACGAGGTCTTTACCTCACCGGGCAGGACGCCGTAGGACTGGGAGTCGTGGGAGCATTATTCGGCGGTGTCGTCAGTGCGTCGGCTGCGCTGGGGAAGAATCTCGTGAGCAAAGTTACCCAATAGCTCGCAGCGCTCTCAACGAGATTTGCGGGCCTCGAGGGATTGGCATTTTTCAAAAGCTTTGGGCGGCCAGCCGCCCAATGAGAAGAAGGGCTGAGACTCGGCCGAGAGCTTTGCGGCCCGTGGCGCAGGAAGCGCACGCGGCAGCCGCTCGCCGCTCTCAGGTCGCCGGGGCCGCGTCCAGGGTGGCCACCGCGGTCAGGCTTTCCTGGACCACCGCGGGTTGAGCCAGGCGCCGCACGGTAAGCACGGTGATGTCGTCCTGCTGGCCGAAGCTCCTGGCCGCGTCGGCAATGTAGAAGGCTGACTGGTTGCTTAAATTGTGGACGCGATCGAAGCCGAACAGCTCGCCGGAAGGCCGGCGCGCCTCGACCACACCATCGGACATCAAAAGCACCCGGTCGCCGGGATGCAAATAGAGCCGCACTTCGTGGTAACCCACCTGGGGCAGAAATCCCAAGGGCAGCCCGCCCGGCAGGTCAATCTCCTGGCTGTTGAGGTAGGGCGGCAGATGCCCGGCGTTGGCCAGGACCAGCTCGCCGTTGCCGCCGAACCACGCGGCCTGGCAGGTGGTGTAGCACTCGCTGCCCGCCAGCACGCGGTTGAGCGAATCCAATAGCTGAGCCGGCCTGAGCTCCGCGCTACGCCGCAGCGCGCCCATGAGCATGGAGACGTTCATGGCCGCCTTCAAACCCTTGCCGGCAACGTCGCCGATCACAACCAGCATGCCGCCATTGGGCGCGGTCTGCAGATGGAAGAAGTCTCCACCTACTTCGGTGGCGGGGGTGTAGACGGAGTCGACTTCAAAGCCCGGGGTGGCGATCTTTTCGCGGGGAATCAACAGCTCCTGCACGCTGCGCGCCGCTTCCAGCTCGTTCGACACCCGCTCCTGCTCACGATGAATGCGCAGGAAGCGGCCAAAGATGATGATCACGATCACCAGGATGCCGGTGAAGTCGGCAATGGAGGCAAAGTGGATGGGAATGGGGCCGGCGGTCAGGGTAAGGGGAGGGTGATAGGAGCGCCCGCTCATTTCGCTGGCGATGCCGATCAGGCTGAACACCAGGGGGATGAGAAAGAGGCCGGCCTCAAAGTTGCGGCGCAACGCCGCCGCCGCGAGGGTGACAAAGACAAACACCGACCAGCCGGCGAACCAGGCCATGCTGCCGGCAAAGACAATGGCGAGCGCGATGGCGTCAAGCCTTCCGTGGCCGATGAGCAGCATGGAGGGGGCAATTCCTGCCAGGATAGGCGCGATATAGCGGAGCCAGCGAATATACCAGCGAGAACGCAGATAAAGAAAGGCGACCAGGAACTCGAAGAACAAGTAGGCGGAGACCAGCAGAAGCTGAAGCACCATGGCCGCCGCCCAGAGGCTGTCGAGGCGGGCCGTGCTGCCGGCCAACTCGATAAAGCCAATGGGGGCCTGGGTCAGCTCGTGCCAGCCTAGCCAAAGGTATTCATTGTGTCCGCGCTGCGCGGAATAAAGAGCAAAGAGGAAGCCCGCCAGCACGATGAGCAATATGGAATAGACGAGATGGGGAAGCTGTTCGAACAAGCTGCGATTGGACCACAGCTCGAGCTCGCGAAGAAGGTCGGGCCGATAGCCCAGGCGCAGGCTGCGGTCGGAGAAAAAGGAGGTGTAGGCGGCAAAGCCGGAGGGGATGTAGAGGGTGCGGATGACCAGGACGAGGGAGGTTTCGCCGGGGGCCACGCCGAGGTCGTAGATGCGGGAGATTTCGTGATAGCGATCGGGAGCGTCGGGATGCGGGCCATCGGGCTGGATCATGTGGCCGTTGGCAAAGACGCGCACGCCGACTCCCGATCCATTGGCGCCTACGTCAAACGAGAAAGTTTGAGTGACAGGCAAGCGGATGAGCAGGGCGACGGGTGTGTGGTTTTCGGCCAACCGGATGTGCAGCCGGAACCAGACGTAGGAACGCAGGCGCGAGGCTGGCTGGTTGGGCGGGCGGCGGTTGGCCGAGGAGCCTTCCGTGGCGGCGGATCGATCTTGGTCCCGAACCTCGTTGATGGCGGCGGTGGCGTCTCGCACGGCCCATTTCGAGTCGTCGAAACCGGGGTTGGCGGGTGCCTGGTCGGCGGAAATGCCGACGCGCCAGCCCTGGTCGAGCAACAAGGGAGATCCCAGGCTGGTGGCGTCGAAGACGGTTGGGGAACTTTTCGCCGTTGGGC
>JASHTU010000041.1 GCA_030040395.1 Acidobacteriaceae bacterium | reverse complement strand
CGCTGGATCGTGGAGCGAACCAATGCCTGGCTCGGTCAGTTCCGCCGACTTTTGGTTCGTCGCGAGCATCTGTTCTCCACCTACTACGCCTTCTTCTACATCGCCTGTTTCTGGATCACGCTGAGGCGGTGTTTGGAGAGTCGAGATGTGGCGCGGTGGTTTAGAAGCCACCTAGCCGTTTCCGGCCCTTTCGTTTGCCGGCGCCTCATTAGCCGCTTCATGCTCCGTTTCCACATCCCGCTCGTCGAACCTGGACATGCGGATTTCCCGCATCCGGCTCACGGAGGAAGTATCACGACTTCGCCCACGAAAAGCTGGTTGTCCGCTGTGATAGACGGACCAGACCAAGTCGGTGGTCGATGTAGCGATCCGGAAAACGGTGGATCGCCGGCCACTTAAGTTGGTGCTTTCTGCACAGCCACTGACGAAACCTCCGGCGGGCATGTCGTTCGATAACCCGATAGGCTTTGCTGACTGGGCCAAGGCAGAAGTAGTTAGCCCATCCGTTCATAATCCGGTTGAGCCTTGCCACCACCTTTTCCGGCTCCAGCAGGAGTTTGGTCTGCCCGGTCTCGATGCTAATCACCGCACAGATGCGCATGACGCGCTTCTTCGGCGGCGCCGTGCCCAAATAGGCTCGTCCCGTCTTCGGTGAATAGCATCGACCAAACGTGTATCCCAGAAAATCGAACTTTTCTTCCGGCAGCTTGGCAACCCGCGTCTTGGCTTCGTTCACCGTCAACTTCAGCTTGGTCATCATGACCTGCATCGCGGCCAGAGCTTCTTCACCCCGGCCCCGGCAGCAGATCACCAGCTCATCGGCGTAGTTGACTATGGACGCTCCCAGACGTCGCTCGTGCCCAAGTTTCTTCCACCCCAACACGAACCGGCGCATGTAGAGATTGCTGAGCAGCGGGCTGATCGGAGAGCCCTGCGGCGATCCCCGACCTTCATCCCGGTCGCGCGTATTCCGATGCTTTCTTTTCTTCTCATCCGTTTCCTCGACTGGCGCTGTCAGCCACATCTTGATCAGGCGTAGCATGGCTCCGTCGACGACCCGGCGAGCCACCGACTTTAAAAGCTCGGAATGCGGAAGAGAATCGAAATAGGAGGCAAGATCTGCATCAACGATTTCGACATGTCCGGTGTTGATCAGCTTGTGGACGCGCCTTACCGCGTCCAGTGTGCTGTGGTCGCGCCGATAGGCATACTGTTCCGGCTGGAGATCGGCCTCGAAGATGGGGTCAAGAACTAAAACCACCGCCATCATCGGGACGCGATCTCGGATAACGGGCACTCCTAGCGGCCGCTGCGTCTTCCCGTCCGGCTTCGGTATCCAGACCCGCCGCACAGCAAGTGGTCGATATGTTCGAGATTTCAGCTCTTGCGACAGTTCGTCCAACCATCGCTCCACCCCATATGCCTCGATGTCCTCAAACGTCTGTCCATCCACTCCGGCTGCTCCGCCGTTGGCTTTCGAGCAGGCGTAGGCAAATGTCAACACGTCTTTTCGGCACACCTTGTCATATAGTTAGTGCATAGAAACGAAAATTGGGCGATTTCTTCGCTTTGTCGTGCAACGCTATCTGTAACTTCTGAACACTTTCCAGGGTTGCTAGGCTCATCGCCAATCCCTCCTTCTTCGTCACTTCTTGCGTCTACTTCCAACTGAGGCTCCTTCCCTCCCCCGGAGTTACCCCGATTCATCGGTACTATGATCCTCCCCGACACCCCAAACGGCCCGGCCTTTCTCTCACGAGATTCCGGTTGATCAATACAGCAATCACCGCTGGGGGCTTCCCGTGTTGCGTCTGACCCCCTTATGTCTGCATGCCATCGCCAATACCCCGGCAGGACGGAAAGGGCTGATCGCTCGTACCCCCATTTCCACTTCGGATTTCCCACGATTCAAGACGTGTCAGCTCCTGCATCGAACGTTTCGCGGCCTGCACAGCGTTTAGACCCTTACAGCCTACAGACTCGCCAGGTCGCCTCTGCGACCCTCTACACCGAAGGCTCCGGCGGCTTCCTTACCTCCACCACCGCTTCGATTGCTACCGGGTGCAGCGATCCAGTTCCCGGATGGGACTTGCACTCACTGCTGACCAGCGCCTTTCACGGCGCACATGAAACACGCCCTAGGAACACGCGGTCAATTTAGCGGTTGGCCGGATATAGCGTGGATCTAGGCTTCCACCGGCAGGCGCGCCGTGCTCGCCCTTAGGCCGAGGACACTTTCGTTTAATTCCCGCAGTTGGCCGACGGTGAGAAAGTTGGGATTGGTGTCAGAAGAATACGAAAAACCACGCCGCACGTCCATTCCCCGTTCGCCTAGGCGATTCACTCTAAAATCGACATCCTTGTCGACAAAACGAATTGAGGGACGTATGACAAAGTGATCGTCAAACTCCAAGGTGAGGTGGGAATCATCCGCGGGGCACATGACTTCATGCACTTTTTCTCCCGGACGGATGCCAACTAACCGGTACTTCAGATAGTCACCCATGGCACTCACCAGGTCGAGAATTCGCATAGAGGGGATTTTGGGGACGAACAGCTCCCCCCCCTGCATGCGGCGAAAGTTCTTTAGAACAAAGTCAACGCCCTGTTGGAGAGTGATCCAAAATCGCGTCATGGTGACGTCGGTAACCGGCAACTCGGTCGCGCCTTCTTCAATCAGCTTCGCAAAGAACGGAACTACCGAGCCCCGAGATCCCAGCACATTGCCATAGCGCACTACCGCGAATCGCGTGCGATGGCCCCCAGCGACGTTATTGGCGGCAATGAATAGCTTGTCGGAGCACAACTTCGTCGCGCCATAGAGATTGACCGGATTCGCGGCTTTATCGGTTGAAAGAGCGATGATGTAATGTACTTCGTTCTCAAGCGAGGCGGTTACGACGTTCTGCGCTCCCTCCACGTTGGTCTTGATACACTCCATGGGATTGTATTCGGCCAGCGGCACATGCTTGAGAGCTGCTGCGTGGATAACGATATCCACGCCCCGCATGGCCTGAGTCAAACGGCGCAAATCCCTCACATCGCCAATGAAATAGCGCATCTGCGGAGCGTTAAATCTTTGCGCCATCTCATACTGCTTCAGTTCATCACGCGAATAGACGACAATGCGCGCGGGTTTGTAGCGAGCAAGAAGAGTTGCAATGTACATCTTCCCGAATGATCCGGTTCCACCCGTAATCAGGATTGATTTTCCGTCGAACACTTGGCCTCCTGGCGGCTAGAGTACGCTGGTTTATTGATGCCGATGATCGACACGGAAGCGCCGGCGTATCGGAATAAGGAAAGCGCGCTGGTTACGCTTGGGAGTTAGTCGTTTCTCCATAATAGTTATCGTAGGAGCCATAGTAGTACTGCCCTCCGTCAAGATCGGCTACGTCGTTTAGCACCACTCCCGAAATCGACCTTCCCGAACGGAGCAGGAGATGATAGGTGTCCACCAGCGCGTGTAGCCGCGTCAGACGGCTACGCACGGCGAGAAGGACCGAGTCGGCAAGCACTGTTAGTGGAAGCGCATCCGAGACAGAGAGCAATGGCGGAGTGTCGACAATGACAAAATCGAATTCCGTGCGCGCGCGCTCCAAGAGGTGCGTCATAAGCTTTGAATCGAGAAGTTCCGCTGGATATGGCGGTATCGGGCCGGCGGGAAGAATCGTCAACATTGGCATTTCAAGCGGACAACAAATGGATTGTTCGAAACTTGAACTCCCTGAAAGCAGCGTGGCGAGTCCGATCGACCCATCGATCGACTGCAGGGATCGTTGAAGCACTGGCCTCCTCATATCGGCTTCCACCAGCAGGACGTGCGCTTTTTTTTGCGTGAGAATTGCCGCCAGTCCCACAGATATGCTGCTCTTTCCTTCCCCGGGCAGAGCGCTAGTCACCAGAATCACCTTCGGACGCTGCGTGGAAGACAAAAGCAGGGATGAAGCCAAGCTTCGGAAAGACTCGGTGAACCGGGATTTGGGGTTGTCGTGAACGATGGAAAGAATCACCGGCGTAGGCAGAAACCGCGTGGTCTGAAGTTGGTTGGCCAGCAGGTGCGTTGAGGCCTGATGCGGCACTTGACCTAGGACGGGCACCCGAATCGCTTCCTCAACCTCGTATAGGTTCTTCAAGGTTCTGTCCGCGCGCTCACGCAACACTGCTGCCGAAATGGAACCCACTGAACCGAGGAAGAAGGTCACGATGCCAAAGATCATGGGATCCGGCTCAGCCGGGTGAGCCGCGATATCCGGCTTTGTGACAATATCGACTTGGGTCGACTTCAAACCGGCGAGGACGCTGGATTCTTTAAGTTTCCTTTCCAGATCCTCATAAAGTCGTTGTCCCGATTCCACCTCTTCCTGCAGAGCGACAAGTTCGGCGGCAGCCCCAATTTGCTTAAACGCGTCCGCTTCCGCCGCTTGCTCGCTTTTCTGAAGCAGATCCTCTCCTCGCTGCGCCGCCATGTACTGTTCCCGCAACTGTTCTTGCAGGTTCGCGACTTCTTTATGGATCCCCTCGTTGACCTCGGCAAGTTGCTCCTTGGCCGCCTTTACGGCCGGCCACTGCGGTCCAAATTCGCTGGTCAGCGAAGCCAACGTTCCGTTGAGGGCCACCTGCTCCTGGCGCAGGGAGACGATTTTGCTTTCCGGCATAATGGAAGCGAGCATCTCCGGATCGCCGGTGAGTGAAGCGCGATACATCGCCTCCTTGTTAATCCGATCCGCCTGGCCGGCAACGTAGGCTTTAATCACCTGATCGAGCCGAACCGAAGCAGTAGTCTCCAGAGACCCTGACTGCCCCGAATCGTCACCCCCGCCTTGGCCCATCGGCATGCCCATCAGCAGCAGTCCATTCTGTTGCTGTAACTGAACCAGCCGCCGTTCCTTACCCTCGACGTCGGTGCGCAAACCGTCAACCTGCTTTTGCAGCCAGTCTGCCGACTGTTGGGTATCGAGGTACCGAGCCTCAAAATTCCGCTGCACATACTCGTGGAGCAGTTCGGTAAGAATGGCTTGCGCTAATTGGGGCGAGCTGTTTCGAAATGCCACCGTCACGAGGTAAGTCTTGGGAACCACCCGGACTGACAACCGGCGCGCGAAGGTCCCCACCATCCTTGCCTGGTCGAGGGGACTTAAATTGCTTGAGTTGAGGGACGCGTTTGCGCCCTTATTGAACTCCGGGTTCCGAGCCAAGTCGAGCCGGGCCACGACATCGAGGGTGAGATCTCGGTTTTTCAGGATTTCCGCCTGAGTGGCGAGTTTTGTTGCGGAGTCGTTCGACCCCAGTGAGCCCAGAGTTTCATCATTCAGTTGGAGCGAGTCCGAACTGTCGAAGGAATATGACAGCTCAGCTTTCGATTCATACCGCGTCGGCGACATCATGTACGCAAAAATCCCTAGCGACGCGATGCCGAGAAAAGTGAAGACTAGCAGCACCCGCCGGCGCATCATGGTGCGCCACAAAGAAAACAGAAACACATCCGATTCGCCCTCGGGAGGATGGCGGTAGAACGGGAGGTCAGGCCCCGAAGGCCGGAGAAGTTGGGTTTTCTCTTGGAATTCAGAAGATTCAGACATGAGCTGATTCACACTTTCTTGCAGTGACAAGAACGTCTTCGCCACGGCGGTCGCACAGTTTCCCTTTGGCTTCTGCCTTGAGGACTCCGGTGCACTTAATGAGCGCTAGCGCTGTAGATGGCGGCTGACGACGCAGCTCCCAGAATGCTGGTGGCCCCTCCACTCAAGGCCGCCTTGGCCTTACTAATGGGGACATACACAACATCCTGAGGCTGGAGTGGCAGTGGCGGAACCTCTCCCGCCATCATGCGCCTGTAGTCCACGTCAATTTCCTCCAGCGATCCGTCCGTGCCGCGCCGCAGCACCCGCATGGAATGGATGGACGCCTGCATGGTGGTTCCGGAAGCGAGAGCAATGGCTTGAGGGAGATTCAGATGGCCATCTTCCTGCATCACGTAACCACCGGGGCGAAAAACGCCGCCTAACACATAGACCACTCCCGCACGTGGCAAACTGATCTCATCGCCGGGAAGGATTTCAGTTTCTCGGGCCGCATCCGCCGTCGAACCGGGGTTGATTTTAAGGTCGATCTTTTCCTCTGTCCCTTCCGTCTTCCTTTTGATTTCAACTACGCCCGTAGCCAGAAGCGTGGGACCTCCCGCCATCGCCAGAACCTGCTGCAAGGGATGCGAAGCCAAGAGCAGAAATCGCCCTGGACTTTGTACTTCGCCGAGAACTGTCACATAAGTGGGCACATATTGCTGGACGGTAATACTCACGCTCGGTTTCAAGATATAGCCACCGGACTTTAGCGCTTCCACAATCTCTGCCTGGCTCTCTGCAAGCGTAAGGCCCGCAACATGAATCTTTCCGACGAGGGGAAGGGTCAAATTGCCTGCGGCGTCCACGGTGTAGGGCCCCGAAAGATCGGGCGCGTCAAACACCTGTATCCCTAAGAGATCGCCGGCAACCATGGGAATCCGCGCAATGTCCTCCGGAGCCGCCTCCGTTCCTGGCGGCAATCTTGACTCAGGCAACTGCGTCTGCGCATGACGCACATCGTCCAGACCGCTTGCCTGGACGGGCTGTATGTTTCCCGGACTCATCTGCGCCCGGGAAACTGCCGGCATTGTCCCGGAGCTAAGAGCTACGATCCCCGTTGCAAGAATTGCGGTTGAAAATCGCTTCATGCTAACAACTCCTTTGATTGGCGCCACTCCCGAGCTTGCGCCACCCGGCCGCACGGTAAGTTGCCGGTCCGCCTAAGGAATCTCTGAACAAGTTCATGCTCGTCGACGATCTTTCCCGCCGGGCTAAGGCAGGTTGATTTGTCTTGAATTGCGGTGCCGCGGCCCCGTCCCGGAGGTTTCAACAGGGCCCAGCCGCCCCGTCGCAAAACTTTGACTGGTTCGGAGGGTTCCTGAGTCCGTCTCAGTTACTTAGATTCCGCCTTCCCCAAAGAACTTCCGAGTAAGTTTCGAACATAGCTTCGGGACCCGCTTCGTCCTCGGAGAAAATCTGGTGCAACGAACGGTGGCTGAGGACAATGGCGATGAGGGTAAGAATAAGCACCTTGGCGCTAGAGCAGCGTAGTTCTCCGCGGCTGATCCAGGGGTCAACATACCGGGCAACCACTTCAATCAATTCGCCGAGATGGCGCCGAAACAGCGGCTTGAGATCGTCGCTGAATTCCAAGGCGCTGAATTGGACCAAACGCAGGAGCTCCGGCTGCCGTTTCAGCGTCTTCGCCACCAGATCGAAGGTGCGCGTGACTACAGTCTGCACGTTTTCGGCCTCGGCGATCTCGGCTAGCAGATCCCCCTGAAGATGAACCCGGCGCAATTCCGAGTCCAGCACGGCAAGATAGAGATCACGCTTGCGCGGATAGTGGCGATACACGGTAACTTCATTTACTCCCGCGGCAATGGCAATATCGCGGGTACTGACTCCGTTATAGCCAAAACGGGCAAACAGCCCCGCCGACGAGGACAAAATGCGCTCGCTTGTGTTTCCTTTTCCTGGACCGATTGACATGGCCATTGAGCCTCCACTTCTGCGAGGTTGACCCTGCAGAGCGCGGACTTTCAACTTTAGTTTGGCTGCACCGGCAGACGTATAGACGCTCATCGCGCGCATCGCCACTCTGCATCCACGACAAATTTGGAGGCAGGTCGCCGTCTGCCCAAGACCGGCTCGGTTGCAATAATGGAAATGAAATCAATGAGACGTTTGCAGATGGGATTTAGGGTAAAGCTCCGCTATCCTCACCCGGGGGAGAGTTTTCCACAATCGACTTCCATTGGTAAGTTGCAAGCTATACCAAGGGGAGGTTCGAGAGCCTGCAAAATCGCCGCGCGCTTCTCTGCACGACAAAAGGACTTCGATGGTAGCGACTTACTTCACACTCTTCGAACTGTCGCTCGAACAGAGTCGAAGAGTCAGATCGTTGCCTTCGGCAACACCCTTCAGTTCATTGCAAACTCGATTGCAAACTCGAAAAACTTGGGGAAATTCGCGTTCTGATTATTGGCGGTGACTCCTAACGATCGAAAAGGCTCGATGTTGCCGCAGCCCGCCGTTTTCCGTCCGTCACCGGTAGCACGGAGTTTTGTTCGGTTGATTGGGCGGCAGCGCTTCCACCTCATCCGCGCCCACCTCGACGGCAATACTCTGCATGATAAGGTCCAGCGTGATCACGACGCGATAATTGCCCTTTATGCGGACAATCACGCCCTCCATCCCGGCTAACGCGCCCGAGCAGATGCGGCCCCGCTGCCCCGCAACCAGCAGAGGATGAGGCTTGATGCGCCGCTCCTCCAGTCCGGCCCGCAGGGAATCAATCTCCAATTCGGAAAGCACGGCGGGTTGCTTGCCCGTGCCACCCACCATGGACAGCACGCCCGGCACTTCGAGTGCGCGCACCCGCTCCGTACGGTGAATGCGCACAAAGATGTAGCACGGAAATAGGGGAAGATCGAGTGTCACTCTCGAACCATCTCTCCAGCGGCGCTGTGTTCGGTAGAGGGGAAGAAAATGTTCGATGCCGCGCATCTGCAGGTACTGGGCGACACGCTTCTCATGCCGCGCGGAAGTGTACACTGCGCACCATTTTGGCATCGTTTCTATCTCCCGCGCGAAACTTTGACGGGGAGAAGCAAAGGCGGGCAATGGACGAGTGGGATCAACCGAGGGAAGGATAAAACCACTCAAAGCCTATCCTCCTGCTGGACAACTTAGGGTTGAAGCAGCGACCCAGGAGGGAAAGCTTACGAATCCCGGGGGAAGGATCGCTGGAGCATCATTGAAAGCATGCACATTCTTACAAACGTGATGCTTAACGCCTCAGAACGTGACTTTGATCACATTCGGAACACAGGCGTAAATATAACAACCCGTCGTTCCAGCGTCAAGTAAAAATTAGCTTAAATTCAGGAAGACTGAATCCTGCACCTCGATCCGGACCGAACCGGACGACGGCAAGCCATTCCTACTCGTTCCCCGTTGGGTTCGGGTGCAGGCAAACAAGTTCTGCATTGGAGGCAATCGAAGAAAAGCCGGTTTCAGATGGTAACTGGACAGGTTTGGCTTTGCAATCCATCCCTCCCATCGGAGCCCTTCGCAACCGGATACCTTCGCGACCGATAGAGAACGCAGTGCGCGCACGCGGGATCCCTGAGCTTGCCTTGCGTCATCGCTGCCGCGCTTCCTCCAGTTCGATTATACAGGCGGCACGCCGACTTAAAGCGGATTCTCCTGTTCCCTTATTTGAGTTCGCAAGTGCCTCGAGTATGAGCGTTGCTTTCGTCGGTCCATTGACGCGCAAATGATACAGTGAGGGCATGAAGGTGAGCACGTGTAATGCATTGGCTGCTGTATTTCGAAGCGTCGTCCTACTGACCTCAATTTTCCTCATTCTTCAAGTTAGCCAACTGGCTTGTCAGCAACCGTCCACTCCCCCAACAGGCGGCGCCGCAGGAAATAGCACTAGGCCTTCTTCCCCAATCTGCCAGCCTTCCGGCCTCGGCTCTCCGTTTATCCCTGTCGATAGCTGGATCTATCCCGCCCTTTGGCGGCTTTACGCCATGGGCTATCTCGATGACGCCTTCCTCGGGTTGCGCCCTTGGACGCGCGCGCGTGTGAGCCAGATGCTGGAAGAGTCCAGCGGCCGAATCGACGACGCCAATGCCAACGGCAGACCGACCGCGGGCGAGGCCGAAAGCATTTATGAGGCCATCGAACATGAACTCCAACCCGACATCGAGGGACCCTGTCTGTCAGGTGAAGGCAGCGCCCGCCTGGAGTCTGTTTACACTGTAGCGCGAGCCATCAGCGGTACGCCCCTGCGCGACAGTTATCATGTCGGCTCAACCATCGTCAACGATTACGGCCGGCCCTACCAGAACGGCTTCAACAATTATTCGGGCGCCAGCGGCTACGCCTCACTCGGACGGTTCGCGCTCTATGCCCGCGGCGAATTTCAGGGCGCGTCTTCGGCCGCTGGTTACTCCACCACTTTGGCCCAGGCGTTCTCCACTCTGGACGGAACCTCGTTCCTCAACCCCTCCACCGGACTACCGTATAGCCAGCCCACCATCCCTCTTGGTCCCATCGGCGCCGCCACGCAAGGCCGCTTCCTCGAGGCCTACGTCTCCGTGCAATTCCTCAAGCACGTTATTTCCTTCGGTAAGCACGATGAGTGGCTCGGCCCAGCGCAGGGTGGGAGCTTGGCGTATTCCAACAATGCCGAGAATATCTACGCCTTTCAGATCGACCGCACCGAGCCTCTTCACGTTCCGCTGCTCTCGCGGGTTACCGGCCCCTTTCGCTGGGAGTTCCTCATCGGGCCCTTGCGCGGGCACACGCTGATGCCCAACCCCGCGTACATCGCCATGCCCTCGCCCACTACAGCGAACGTGATCAACCCCGGCGATCCGTGGATCCATGTGGAGAAGGTCAGCTTCCGACCCACCGAAAATTTGGAATTCGGCTTTGAGCGCACTGCGATGTTTGGAGGCGAGGGGCATTCGCCGGTTACGCTCCACACCTTCTTGAAAAGCTTCTTCAGCACTGTCAACGTCAGCGCGGCGGTGAAGGACGGCCGCGACGACCCGGGTGCGCGCTTCGGCGCCTTCGACTTCTCCTACCGGCTGCCGTTCGTGCGCAACTGGTTCACGATCTACACCGACGCCTTTGCCCATGACGATGTTTCACCTGTGGACGCGCCGCGCCGCGCATCTGTCCGGCCCGGCCTCTATCTCTCCCACGTGCCCAGAGTCCCCAAGCTCGACATCCGGGTGGAAGGCGTATCCACTGATCCGAACACCTCACGCAGCCAGAATGGCTCGTTCATGTATTGGGAGGCCATTGAAAGGCAGGGTTACACCAATCAAGGGCAACTTTTTGGCGATTGGGTCGGACGCGAGGACAAAGGCGGCCAAGCCTGGATTACCTATCACCTCAGCGGCGACGAATGGATTCAGGCCATCATGAGACGCCAAAAAGCCGACCCCGATTTCATCGCCGGCGGGACCACCCTCGATGACATCGGCTTCCAGGTGGTCAAGCGCATTGGCAAGGACTTCGAGATCGACGGCAACTTCACCCTCGAGCATTGGAATGCCCCAATTTACCTTCCTGGCGTACAATCCGTGACCACCACCAATGTCCGGCTCACTTGGTGGCCCCAGCGTAAAGTGAGTTTCTAGTATGGTGCGTCATTGAATCAGACGATTATGTTTTGGTGCGCGCCAGAATCTTCCACGCCCCTTGCGGGTCCGGGGTGACGATTTACGTTCCCCAAGCCTGCGCTTGGAACCACCATCTTTTGCCCGCTGCGCGGGCGTTGACCCGAGTCTAATCATCATTGTTCGAATGAGTGACACATTACACCAGGCGGTTTCCCGTCACTCCAATTGGCGATGTGCGAAGCCGATGCGGCCAGGTTGCGTTTTGCCTCACATGACGCCACTTTGCGCCAGGCCTCAGCCACTTGAGCGTTTGCTCACCTTCAAACGAAATCAAATAAGTCACGCCATTTCTGGCTGAAGAAAATCCGGCAGGTCAAGAATACTGGCCGCTTCTTCTGGTCAACGCTTCTTAGCCGCCTTCACCGCACTTTTCTTGGCCGCGACCTTTAACGGTTTCGATTTCTGCAAGTGCCGGGACGGCTTCGCCGTTATCACGCGCGCCGGTTTACTCTTCAATTTGCCTTGCGCAGCCTTTGCGGCGGGCTTAGCGGCGTGCTTGTCAGGGGATTTCGTTGCCCCAGACCCCTTCACCGAAGCCTTTGTCGGTTTGCCGTCGTTTGCGGGCGTCGCTAATGCAGCAGCTCTCTTTCCCATCGTAGAACCAAGCATCGCTCGGGGGGGCACCGGCACGGCATTCATTGGCGGCCTCGCAAGCTTGGTGGCAAGGCCCGCTTGCGCCGGCTTTGGCTTGCTTTCGGGTTTCGGCTTGGCGGCAGTCTGAACTGCCTTGACCGCTATTCCCGCCCTCGGCTTTTTATTCTTGCCGGCCGTAGCGAGTTGCGCCTTAGGGGACGGTTCAGGCGGACGGGAGATCGGCGCTGGAGGAGCCGGCTCCCCCTCTTCGCCTTCGTTTTGGTCCTCGGATTCTTCTGTTTCCGCGGCTCCTTCGGCCTCCTCGATCGGTTCTTCTTCCTCATCCCTTTCCAAGTCAATCTCAACCTTGGGCGAGCCTTCGCCGAGGTGGAACTCCTCCTCGTCACCGACCATTTCATCCATTTCCTCCTCGGCGACCATGGGCTCTTCCTCTTCTTCCTCTTCGAACGCTTGCTCCTTCAGTTTGGCCTCGCCACGGCGGCCGCGGGTTCGCTTGACCGTTACCTGCGGAGGCGGAGCCGGCGGCGAATGTGGCTCCAAAAACGCATGCATTTCTTCGGGTGTCGTCAATTTTCCGTCAATCAGTTCCAGGAAAATCCACTGCACAATGTCTCCGTAACCAGCAAGTTCCGGCGTAATCCGCATCTCCTGCATCAGGGCGTAGGGAATCCGCTGGCGAGCCTCCGGCCATACTTTGAGAAACTCGCGATAGCGCTCCTGCACGGCCGGATTCTTGGTCGTAAACCCAAGCCAGAGAATCGCTTCCGGATCATAGCTCGTGAAGAGCTTATAGCCTGCCGAGGAGGCGGTATTCTGCTTTGCCAGCAGCACTTTGGAGAAGCTGGCCGCCAAGGCGTCGAGACTGTTCCATTCCTCGACGAACCCCGGCCGCAGCAACGACTTCTTGAGTGCCGCTAGGTCTTTCTGTGACAGTCCGGCAGTCAGCAACTGCATCTGCGCCGCAGATATATCCGCGTGAACCCCCTGCACCAGCAGCTCTACGGCTAACTCATGGAGCGCGTTCAGTTTTTGTTCGTCCGCCTTATCCGCCGTCCAGGCCGGAAATAGAAATTTCATCCAACCTTCAGCTTCCAGCGCCCGAAGCACCTTGAGGCCTTCTTCCTCATGCCCAATCTGTTCCAGTTCCTGGCTGCGCGCGTGGGCCGAAAGCGACTCGACAACGCCCTCATTTTTGGCGTTTTCATAGCGGACCTGTGAACGAGGATCAAGCTCCCAACCCAGGCGCATGCGGTAGCGCGTGGCGCGAATCAGCAATGCCGGCTCCTCAAGAAAGCCGTAATTCGAAACCAGACGCAAAGTGCGGGATTCGATGTCCGCGGCCCCGTTCAATGGGTCCATTAACAGACCAAACGACCCCTCATTGAGTGAAATCGCCATGGAATTTACGGTAAAGTCGCGGCGGTGCAAGTCTTCTTGGATTGATGCGGGATGAAAAACCGGCCTCCCCGGCTTGGGGTACTCGACACGATGAGTGCTGACTAGATCCACCCGCACTGTTCCAGGGAAACAAAGGTAGAGGCTGCGGGAAGGCTCGTCTTCTCCCCACACCTTGCCGCCTAGTTTTTCCAGTGTTTTCCTTAGCTTGAGCGCATTTCCATGCACCGCGATCTCAAGTTCCCGCACCGCGTGGCCGCTGGTCAGGTCGCGCACCGCGTCTCCGGTCAAAAAGAGGATGGTTCCCGCTTCCCGAGCGGCTTCGCGCACTTGAGACAACGCATGCCGCTGATCGTTCGACAGCCGGTTTTCCAAAAGATAGATGTAATCCGGCATTCTTCCCCGCTTCCATCGTCTCGGACCCCTGCCAAGTCTCTGATGGGCTTACTCTTAGGTCGAAATTCGCAGAGGTTGTAAAGCAGTACATTAACACAAGTTAGACGGATTGGCTAGGCCAACTGCCTCCATTCCCCTGCCTCGCATTTGCACGTGCTGCGCCCGGCCGCCCGTGCTTGCGCGCCCGAGCCGCCCCACCGCACGCGAGCCAAGTCGGCGTTTCACCAATTTTTGACATCACCCACCCAAAGCGAAGACCCTTACTGCTAGCCTTTCAGTAGGCACATAGAATCCCTTGTTGCGAGGTGCGCCATGATCGAGCACGCGATAAGCGAACCCACGACCCACGGCCCACTTACCCAGGAAATGCTTGCAAAAATGGACGCCTACTGGCGGGCGGCCAATTATCTTTCCGTCGGCCAGATTTATCTCAAAGACAATCCCCTGCTCGAGCGCCGCCTCACCCTCGACGACGTCAAACCCCGCCTGCTTGGTCATTGGGGCACCACCCCCGGCCTCAACTTCCTCTATGTTCACTGGAACCGCCTGATTCGCGAGCGCGGCCTGAACATGATCTACGTCATCGGCCCTGGCCACGGCGGGCCGGGACTGGTCGCCAACACCTATCTCGAAGGCTCCTACACCGAAATTTACCCCCACATCGAGCAAAACAAAGACGGCATCAAGCGCCTCTTCCGCCAGTTCAGTTGGCCCTACGGGGTTCCCAGTCATGTGGCGCCGGAGACGCCCGGCTCCATTCACGAGGGCGGCGAACTTGGATATTCGCTGGTTCACGCCTATGGCGCAGCCTTCGACAATCCCGACCTCATCGTGGCCTGCGTGGTGGGTGACGGCGAAGCCGAAACCGGGCCGCTGGCCGCAAGTTGGCACTCCAACAAGTTTCTCAACCCGGCGACCGATGGCGCCGTTTTGCCCATCCTGCATCTGAACGGCTACAAGATCGCCAACCCCACAGTACTGGCCCGCATTCCCCATGCCGAGCTCGAGAGCCTCTTCCGCGGCTATGGCTACGAGCCTTTCACCCTCGAAGGCGACGATCCGGCCACCATGCACCAGCAGGCCGCGGCCGTCTTTGACACGATCATTGACCGCATCGCGGCCATCCAGAAGACGGCGCGCGCAGCCGCGAGCGGCAACGAGTCGGTTCTGCGGCCAACTTGGCCCATGCTCATCCTGCGCACCCCCAAGGGCTGGACCGGTCCCAAATTCGTCGACGGCAAACCCGTCGAAAACACCTGGCGCGCCCACCAGGTGCCGCTAAGCGAGGTGCGCGAAAACCCCGAACACTTGCGCCTGCTCGAGGAGTGGATGCACAGCTACAAACCCGAGGAGCTCTTCGACAAAAAAGGCGCGTTGCGCGCCGATCTCGCCGAAATCGCGCCCAAAGGCCGCCTGCGCATGGGCATGAACGCCCACGCCAACGGCGGTTTGCTACTGCAGCCGCTGCGAGTGCCGAACTTCCGCGAATTCGCGGTGAATATCGAGGGACGCGGCGCACTCGATGTGGAGTCGACGCGCGTTCTCGGGAGCCTGCTGCATGCGGTCATGCAAGCCAACCTCGACCAGAGAAACTTTCGCGTCTTCGGTCCCGACGAGACAGCATCAAACCGCATCGCCGAGGTCATCGTTGGAACCGGAAAAATGTGGATGGCCGAGACCCTGCCGGTGGACGAGCAGCTCTCGCCCACCGGCCACGTGATGGAGGTCTTGAGTGAGCATCTCTGTCAAGGCTGGCTCGAGGGCTATCTGTTAACCGGCCGTCATGGGTTCTTCTCCTGCTACGAGGCCTTCATCCACATCGTGGACTCAATGGTGAACCAGCACGCCAAGTGGCTCAAGACCACGCGCGAAATTCCCTGGCGCAGACCCATCGCCTCGCTCAACTACTTGCTCAGCTCGCTGGTGTGGCGACAGGATCACAACGGCTTTTCACACCAGGACCCCGGGTTTATTGATCACCTGGTTAATAAGAAGGCCGACGTGGTGCGCATCTACCTGCCGCCCGACGCCAACTCGCTGCTCTCGGTGGCCGACCACTGCCTGCGCAGCCGCAACTACATCAATCTCATAGTCGCCGGCAAGCAGCCCGCACCTCAGTGGATGACCATGGATGAGGCCGTCGCCCATTGCACCACCGGTCTCGGCGTCTGGCCCTGGGCGTCGAACGACGAGGGAGATCCCGAAGTGGTGATGGCGTGCTGCGGCGACGTGCCCACCATGGAGGCTCTCGCCGCCGTATGTCTGCTGCGCGCCCGCATTCCTGATCTGCGCATCCGCATGGTCAACATCGTGGACTTGATGGCGCTGCAACCTCAGTCCGAGCACCCGCACGGCCTGCCTGTCGAAGAGTACGACCAGCTCTTTCCGCCCGGCGCGCCCACCATCTTTGCCTTCCACGGTTATCCGTGGCTCATTCACCGGCTTACTTATCGCCGGCACAATCACGACAACCTGCACGTGCGCGGCTACAAGGAGGAAGGCACCACCACCACTCCCTTCGACATGTGCGTGCTCAACAACATCGATCGTTTCCAGTTGGCGCTCGACGCCATTCGCCGCGTGCCGCGCTTGGCCGCACAGGTGGGCGCCGCCCAGCAATGGTACTCGGAAGCCATTCAGCGTCACCGCCTCTACGTAACTGAGAACGGTGAAGACATGCCCGAAGTGAGGAACTGGCGCTGGCCCGAAGGCGCTGCCGGCGCAAAATGATTGCTTTCCATAGCGGGACTGGCAGAGTCAGCGTGGTTAGCGGAGCTAGCAAGGTTTCTAGGTCAGTGAAAGTCTTCGGGCCTAACACCGCGAGTTCCGCTAAGCATGCTAACACCGCCCAACCCGCTGACTCCACTCAGCCCTGACTTTTGAAAGGCTTCTCTCGTCCATGCCGCCCTTGCCCGTCCTGGTTCTGAACAGCGGTTCGTCTTCCATCAAATTCTCGGCCTACGAAGCCGGCGCCGGCGAACGAAAGAAGCTTTTCGAGGGTGCGGTTGACGGCATCGGAACCGACCTCGGCAAGTTCTGGATCAAAGACGCCGACAGCCGCAAGCTGCTGGACCAGACTCCGGCGCTGCCCAATCGCGCTGTCGCCTTCAAGCTGGTTGCCGGCGCGCTTCACTCCGGCGACTTCCCTTCTCCGGCGGCCATCGGCCATCGCGTCGTCTGCGGCGGGCCCACGGTGAGCGAAAACCAGCGCATCACGCCGGCGCTCATCGACGAAATCGAAAGCTACAGCGCGCTGGCGCCGCTGCACACCCCGATTGCCGTGTACATCATGCGCCAGGCGCTGAGCCTTTTCCCCGGCGTTCCCAACTTCGCCATTCTTGACACGTACTTCCATCGCACCATGCCGGGGGTTGTCACCGTTATGCCCATCCCTGCCGAGTACGCCGGCATGGGGGTGCGGCGGTACGGGTATCATGGCATCTCCTACGAGTCGATCGTCTACCAGTTGCAGCCCGAGGTTCCCGAGAGGCTCATCGTGGCGCACCTGGGGAACGGGGCGTCGATCTCGGCCATTCGCGGCGGGCGGTGTTTGGATACCTCGATGGGGTTGACGCCGTCGGGCGGCCTCATCAGCGGCACGCGCACGGGAGACATCGATCCGGGCGTGCTGCTGTTTATCCTGCACAAGATCGCTGAGACCACCACGAACGCGACCGAGGCGGCGGACGCGCTGGAAACGGTGGTCAGCAAGCAATCCGGTTTGCTGGGCGTGAGCGGCCAGTCGAACGACATGCGCGACCTGCGCGAAGCCATCGCTGCCGGCAACGCCAAGGCGCGCCTTGCCGTCGACAAGTTCACGTGGACGATTGCGAAGTGGATTGGCGCGTTTGTGGCCGAACTGGGCGGGCTCGATATGCTCGTATTTACGGGCGGAATTGGGGAAAACGATATTGCTTCGCGGGCGGAAATTTGCGCGGGGCTGGGCGCACTGGGTATTGAGCTTGATCGGGAGCGTAACAACGTGAGGGGGGCGGCGACGATTTCGGCGGAGGGGTCACGAGCGACGGTGCGGGTGATTCCACCGGCGGAAGATTTGATGATTGTGAATCACGTCGTTCGACTGCTCGGCGGCCAAAGCGATCAGGCGTGACTCAGGCAAACTTCTGCCGGTTGCGAAGCACGGGAATAATAATAATGGCGTGGATGGCAACTGCGGCGGCGACGCCGACGGCGTGCATTGTGGGCGGGCCATAGCCGGAGCGCTGAACCACGACCAGGCACCAAATGCACAGAGGTAAGAAAATAACAACGGCGCTGACGAGACCGGGATTGTAACTGCGTGCCACGGCGGCCTGGGTGATGTGGATGACTGCGTTGATGAGCGGCAGGTAAACAGCGATAAGAACCAGGCCGGGATCAACGCGCGCTGCCAGCCAGAAAGCAACAACCATCACACCCCACACACCGGGCACGTTGATCATGAAGACAGCGGGCACGGTAAGAACCTCGCGCCCATTGCCAAGCAGCCGGTTGACGAAGACACGAAAGCGGTCGTTGTCGTGCTCTTCATATTGGTGCAGCATGTAAGCGGGCAGGCAGAAGAACGCCGCGGCGAGCGTTGCGGGCCAGGCGCAAATGAAGAGGGGCGCCAGCAACAGGAGCAAAAGGCCGGCAAGAAAACCGCCGTAAACCCAGTTTGCGAAAATCCGATGAATCATATTCGCCTCGTTTGCCTCCGAGTTTCCACGCGGCACACTGAGCCTTCAACGGCGCGCTCCTTCAGAGCCGCATTGCGGGAAGTATGCTGGCCGGAATGGATTTCGGTCAAGGCTCGCCAGTCGCCCGCAATGATTGAGATGCGCACGGCCAGGCTGTTCTAAACTAGTGTGTTCGTCTGCTGAGAAACCGTATGTCCGTAATTGCTTCTCCCGTGCATTACCATCACGTTCCGTCGCCGGCCTTGCGGCGGTTTGCGTGGGGCGTGCTGGCCTATTTCGTGGCCGTGATTCTGTGGGGGGCGGTGGTGCGGGCCACGGGCGCGGGCGCGGGCTGCGGCGACCACTGGCCGCTATGCAACGGAACGGTGATCCAACACTCGCCGCGCGCCGCGACGATCATCGAGTTCACGCACCGGTTGACCAGCGCAATTTCGTTTTTCTCGGTCGTCGCGCTGCTGATCTGGACCTTCGCAGCGACCGTGAAAGGCCACGTGGCGCGGGCGGCGGTGACGGCCGCGGTCATCTTCACGCTGGTGGAGGCGGCGATCGGGGCGCTGCTGGTGGAGCTGGGACTGACGGCCCAGAGCCGTTCGCCGCTGCGCGCGCCGTATCTCGCGTTGCACCTGACCAACACCCTGCTGCTGGTGGCGGCGCTGACCGTGACCGCGCACATGCTGGGGCGGCGCGAGGGGTTTTTGCGGGGCAAGATCCGACTGGCGGCGCCCTGGGGCGCGGTTGGGGCCTTGTTGGCGTTTCTGATTGTCGGGGTGACCGGCTCGCTGACCGCGCTCGGCGATACGTTGTTCCCGGCCACGTCACTCGATAGCGCGCTGGCGCAGGACTTTTCGTCGCGCAGCGCGTGGCTGGTGCGCTGGCGCTGGACGCACCCCACGGTCGCTTTCCTCGCCGGAGCCTTCCTCATCTGGCTCTTGGTGCGCGCGGCCAAGCAGCGCACCCACTGGGACAATCGCGGCCTCTCCGCGCTGGTGCTGGCGCTGCTGGCGGCGCAGTATGTGCTCGGAGTCCTGGACGTGGCGTGGCTGGCCCCGGTGTGGCTGCAGATTGTGCATCTGCTGGGAGCGGACGCGCTATGGGCGGCGCTGGTGGTGCTCGCGGCGCGGCTGACGCTGGAGCCGGCGGGGCGTTAGCGAGTCAGCTAGCCGGCGGGCCGGCGATCCGCGCCTATTGGTTGTCCTGTCTTCTGATCTTCATTGCCTGGCGCTCCTGAATTTTTTTGAACGCCTTGCTGACGAAGGGCGGCAAGGCTTCCCTTGCGATACGCTGCAGGAGCGGCGCCTTATCCCTGTACATCGAAGGGCCATAAAGGGAATTGTGAAAAACGATTTTGTTGCCGGTGGTGTGGAAGTACACTGCGAACGATCTGCGTACAAACCCAAGACCTTCGGCGACCGGTCTTACTCCGTGGAAGTTCTTGTCGCCAACCTCAAGAATTACAGTGCGATTGAAGACAGGCTCAATGACCTTTTCGCATTTGCTGGCGGTTTGATCCCAGAGTTCCAGTTCTCCGCTGTATTCCGGCTTCCACCCTTTATTGAGGTAAATCAGCATTGCCAAGCGACGCTGTAGGCCGGAATATTGGTCCAGGTTGCGGTCGGCATGGATATCGAATCTACCCCCCGCAGGAACCATATGATAGCCGGCGCCGCTCAGATAGGGATCTGGGAGGAGAGCCCGAATGCCCGTGATCTCGGTCAGAAAATAAAGAAAACCGGCGGAGTGCAGGAACGCAATGAACTCCATGCCTTTGTCGCCCAAATCCACGGCAGAACGCAGACTTGACTTCACTTGGCGGTCGTCTGAGTGATGCACCCACTTATCGCTCGAAGTTGGAGGAAGCTCTTCGAGAAGAGACTCCAGAACTTCCGAAGGAAATAAATTGTCCAGAACATGATGCGGGAAAGGATGCGCATTCTTATAACGCGCACAAATATCTTCGACGTCCGCATCTGGGGAAAGCCGGATTCGCTGGAAAGCCAGCACTGACGTAGTGCGGTCACTCATCGCATTCACCTTCGGCGAGGAGTACCCAACTATCGCGTATTTTTTGCGTTCACCCTGATCGAAAGAACCATACCACGTGCCGGGAGCGCTGTTGACCGGAATTTACCTTTTGCTTTCCCGGCGAGGACAGTATACCGCCGATTGTCGCTGCTGGGGTCTTTTTCTGCATTCGTTTCAGAGCCACAGAACCGGACGCGCCCCGCAGGGCCTTTGCCGGAACCAAAAGGCCATGGTTTGCCCCATTTCAAAGCCAACTCTCAGCCACCCCTCCTCAACTTCCCTCCATCGTCCAGATTGGTTTCGCCTTCCTGCCGAGCCTACCCGGCTGGTAGCGGCAAAGTCTCCATCTGCCGCAGTATGCATCCCAACAGGCGCCGCGCCAGGTGGCTCTCCGCCAACAGCAGCCACTTGTAACGGGCGTGCTTTACCAACCGCCTGCCGTTCTTCACCAGCCGCCGTTTCAGGTTGCCTGGGTTGTAAGCGATCACACTCAGTCATTGCCTTAGTTCATTCGATCGGAACCGGTGGCGGCTCAGCCGCGTTAGATTGACCGCCTGCTTGCCTTCCGTGATCCACTGCTCAACCGTGCCCCGTTTATTGTAAAAACGCACCACCGCTCGTCTCGGCAGGTTCAGATTCGTCGCCACGAACTCGATGCGCGGGAAGGGGGGGCCTGGGACTGTTTTGCCGTCTGATTCCTTGTTCCACTAATGCATGGACAGCGAGGCGGCGGGTACGCCTTTGGGCTGGTTCACGTGGATGATGAGGGTCATGATGGCGGCGAGATAGTAGAGGACTCCGTAGACAACGACTACGCCGGCGAATCCCCAGAGGGGCAGGATAAGGGTGGCGAGGTCAGGGGCGGCGAAATTGGCCAAACCTCCGCCGAGGTTCTGGACGGAGACGGCGGCGCCTTTGTGCTCGGGCTCCATCATTGGGAAGATGGCGCCCATGGGCACGAACGAAGTGATGGTGCAGGCGAACAGGAGAGCCGCGACCATAGCCAGGGCATGTTGTGGGGACTCTTCCTTTCAGTTCCGCCGCCGCTCATACCCCTTGGCTTAACAACCAAGCTCGGAATGATAATGACTCTCCCACCCCAAGTAGCGCACGGCCGCCTCGTGAATGGCCTTTGACACTTCGCTGAAGTTCGCCGCCACGTGGTGCTCGAAGCCTTCGCGGCAAATGTACTGAAGCAGCTTTTGCAACTCGGGAATCTCCGCCACGCCCGCGCCGCCAAAGGTCTCCAGCGGATCGTCGGTAAACCTTCCCGCACCGGTATAACCGCGGATCACGCCGCGGCGGTCGTCGGTGGAGTAGCGGGCAAAACTCATCGCCCCCGATTTCACGCGGCCCACGCAGGTCCCGAAGGTGTTTTCCTTGCCCACCGTGCCGGCAATGATTTCCTGGTAGTCCATCCGCGCTTGCGTAAAAAAATGCTTGGGCAGATTCGAACAGTGGAAGCAGACGCACTTGTTGGGATCGGCGCCGTAGTTGTTGTTCCAATCCAGCAGAGCGCTCGGCGTTTCACTGGCCAGAGCTAACATGTACATGCTCAACACTCCCGGCACGTCCACCTCGCAGGCCGAGGGGATGAGGTTGTTCGACATCATGCTCATGATGGTGCAGGGCACGACGCCGAAGAATTCCTCCATGGAGGTCCAGCATTGGACGGCGCTGACGGTGCAATGGGTCTGCCTCATCCAGCCATCGATCACCGCGCCCAGCTTCGCCATTTTCATGAGGGCGTCGGCGGGGATGCCAGCGGTGGTGACGTAGCCCTTGATCGCCGCTAGCTTGGCCTGCGCCGCGTCGTCCGTGTCTTTCATGCGGTTGATGCGGCCGAAGATTTCAGACAAATCGATCGGCTCGATGGAGATGCCGGCAGTCTCGAGGATGCGCTCGGAGTAGCGGACGGTGTTAAACGCCGCAGGGCGTGCGCCAATTGCTCCGATGCGCAGGTTTTTGAGGCCTTTGACGACGCGGCAAACCTGGGAGAACCACTCGAGGTCAGCTTTGAACTCGGGCGAGGCGAGGCTCTCGGTGTGCAGCGTGGTCAAAGAATACGGAATTCCGTACTGCATCATGTTGTTGCAGCAGCTCATCTTGCCGCAGAAGCTGTCGCGGCGCGTGGCGATGGTCATGGCGTCGGAACGGTCAGGCGTAGCCTGCACCAGCACCGGAACCTTGAGGCCGGAGAGCCGGATGGCGTCCACGATGCCGCGCTCTTCGCCGAAGTTGGGCAGCGTGACGATAATGCCGTCGATTTCGCCGGCGTGTTTCTTGAACAGCTCCGCGCAGCGTTCGGACTCGGCGTAGGTTTCCACCGCGCCGTACTTCGATTCTTCCGGGCTCAAAACCACGGGCCGTGCTCCCGCAGCCTCAAGCACAGCAATGATTTCTTCACGGCCGGTTTTGGCCAGGTGATCCGGGAAAAAGCCGCGATTGCCCACCACCACTCCAAACGTCATCTTGCCCTGCCCTGCCATTTTTCTCACCCCTTCAACGTTGCACTGCTCGTTAATCCCCACTCTTGCGCGCTGCCGAAACTCCCTCGTTCGTTATTGTCAGCAAATCGCATTGAGCCACCGAAGCGGACGCTCCGTTCCGCGCCGCTCCTGCCCACAAAATCAGCGGCGTTTTGGTTTTGGCGGCGGCGCCTATGAGGCGGCCTCGCCCGCGTGCGCCTCGCCGCTCTTTCGGGGCCGGAACTTCAGCACATAAAAC
>JASHTU010000448.1 GCA_030040395.1 Acidobacteriaceae bacterium | reverse complement strand
CGGCCGGCCTCAGCGCAGCCGACGGCATGGAGAACCTGAGTGGCGGTAGAGGAAGAGCTGCTGACGATGTGGAGGGGGCGGCTGCTCCAGTGGGAGGGCATCTGGCGTCCGCCGCTGGCCGGATCGGAAGCCGCGCCCACGCCTTGCAGGAACATCTCGTAAGGCGTGACGCCCAGCGCGAGGCACAGGGCGCGATCACGGTAATAGGGAAAGAACCAGTCGTACCCGGAGCGCAAAGCCAAGGCCGCGCCCACCTGGAGCGCTTCGTGGCCGGCGCCCGAGACCTGAAAATAGATTTTCTGCTGGCGCTTGAGGAGGATCTCGCGGTCATCGATCCGGCGGGAAAGGAACATGAGCCGGTAGATCTCGATCATCTGTTGAGCGCTGAGGCCGCTCGAGGCGGCCGGGGCGCCAGCGCTGGAAACTGCCACTTGCATTCCCTATCATCCCCCAACGCGATTCCGCCACGCGACACCCGGCTGCAACCGCCGCTGAACGGACCGGGACGGCGGGCGCGGCGCCGGAACAGCAACCAGACGTCGTGTCTCGCCTGATTGTATCAACCCGGCGGAAGCATTCGATCCCTTCCCGCCAGGCACTAGAGCTTGTTATTAACTTTGGAGCGGGCAGCGACGGGAGCCAATTTTTTCGAGTTCTAGGAGCGAGGAGGGACGCATACCCGGGGCCCCCGCGGATGCGCTTTTCGTCCGCGGGGTGGATACCGGGTGTCTGCTAGCGACGAGCGACAGCGAAAACGGGAAAATTGGCCCCGTCCCGAAGGGTTGCGGCGCAAATCCGGGGTCCCCAGCGACAGCTTCTCGTCGCTGGGGTGGAAATTCGGCCATACTTCGTTCTCGCCCTTGACGGTGGACCCGCCACAGCCTGCGGGCTCGGTCTCGTCTGGCCGAATTTTCGCTCGCAACGCTGCCTGCCCCAAAGTTAATAACAGGCTCTAGATGGCGGCAGCGGTGGTGTGGTTTTCGCGTGAAAGGGAAAATGCGGGCGGCTCTCACATCGGGGGTGGGATTCCAGGCGGGGTCATCAAGGGCGGAGGCGGCGCCATCATGGGCGCAGGGCGCACCGAGGTGCACATCTTCTCCTTGATGTTGTGGGCCAGTTTTTCGATCTCCGCGACTTGGCGAAGTTGAGAGAGCGTGAGCTCGCCGGGATGTTTTCCGTTGATTTCGGCGTTCAATTCGGCGGCCAGCTTGACCAGTTTATTGGTGTCGGCGACCATCGACTTCTGGCGCTCGGCATTGAGGGCCTTCAAACGCTTTTCCTGGGCGATCGGATCGTTGGGACCCATGGGAAACGGCTGCTGCTGGTCGAGGGGGTCCGTTCCCACCTGATTGTGAATGGGCGATCCCTCACCGGACAGGGAGCGCTGAGCCGGAACTGGAGCCGCACCCACCAGCAGCGCCAGGCACAGCGCCGAAGAAACATACATGCAGGAGTGGCGGAGGGAATGGGGAGCGGGCTGAAAAAGTTGGTCGATCATGATCGGTCTCATTCCTGTGGTCGCGAAGGCTCACTTGTCTGGCGGAAGCTTGATTTCGCCTTTCAACTTGCGGGCTAACTGTTCGATTTCGTCCGCCTTGCGCACCACGGAGACGGAAAGCTCGTCCATGGTGGTCTTGTCGATTTCGGATTTCAACGCGGTGGCCATTTTGAGCAGGTCGGCGCATTGGCCGTTGATCTGCTGCTCGTGGCCGTCGCCGGCTGGCTCCGTGGCGAGGTTTGCCGAGGTTTTCGAGGCGCTTTCCGAGGCGGGCGCGGGAGAAGCAGAGTTTGCGGTTGCCGTTTGGGGCGTGGCTGCAGGCTGCGGTGGCGTGGGGGCCACGGGCTGGGGTGGGGATTGCGCTGCAGCTTGCGCCGTGGGTGGGGCAGTGGTTGGCTCGGTGGATTGCGCATGGACGCGAGCTGCAAGGCCCGCCGTTGCCAGGGCCAGAAGGAGAGCCAAGCCGCCGATCGCCGCCACCCCCGGTTGGAGGACCGCCGGTTTCCGAGTCACGCGCGGCACTTTCATCGATCACCTCCGCACTGCGCCAGCGATGTTCCGGTCCCAAGTTCTCGCCGGATGGAGCGGGAATTCCGGCGCCCGGCCACTGGTACAGATTTTCCCAGAATGTCAAAAAGCGCGCCGCGGAGAGATTGGGCCGGAACGCTCGAACAAATCTCTCAAGGGCGCTTGCCCTTATTCATTCTGATGCGTCAACAGCGCTCCGCCGGTTGGCCGCGCAAGGGCGGGAACTGCCCGCCTTGCGCTGACGCCCGGACGCCTCTGGCTTCGACGAAAGAGTTTCCTAGACCTGTGCCGCTCAGAGCCTGCACTCAAAGTCAAGCGATGCCTCCGCCTGAAATCCGGCTCCTTGGCACAGTCTAGTCTAAAATTGGAGTCTCCAGCGAGGAGTTTTTTGGCATGATGGCAGATCGCTTGGCGGGTGTGTGGGCAATCCTTGCTCAGAGCCGGTTTATGGGCAAGGTGGTGGATGAGTGGGTTGCCGACACCCAGGAATTCATCCACAGCAAATTGCCACATCTGATTGTGATCGCTCTGATCGCCTTCATTCTGGATAAATTGTTGAAAGTGATCACCAACCGGATGATTCGGGTGGCGGAGCTGCACGCGCCGGCGCCGGGGCGCGTTGCCGAGGTGAAGACGGTGGCCGGGGTGATTCGGGCCACCGGGCTGGCGGTCATCGGCGTCATTGCAGGGCTGCAGTTCCTGGACACGCTGGGTATGAATCTGGCTCCGCTGTTGGCCTCGGCGGGGATAGCGGGGGTGGCCATCGGGCTGGCGGCGCAAAACATCGTCAAGGACATGTTCAACGGCATCCTGATTCTGGTTGAAGGGCAGTTCAATGTGGGCGACTCAGTGAAGCTGGCTGGCGTTTCTGGAAACGTGGAGGCGATGACGCTGCGCAAGACCACGGTGCGCGACGCCGATGGCACGTTGTACATGATTCCGAACTCGCAGATCACAACCGTGGCCAATTTGAGCGTGGGCTTCTCGGTGGCCACCATCAATGTGAGCGTGGATTTCTCGGCGAATCCCGACCAGGTGACGACCCTGCTCAAGGAGATCGCGATGGAGGTGCGTTCAAGCCCGGAATTCAAGGATCTGTTTGTCGCCGATCCGCAGATATTGGGGGTGGATTCGGTAAAGGGGTCGCAACTGATTTTTCCCGTGGTGTTCAAGACCGTGGCGACCAAGCAATACGGCCCGATGCGGGAGTTCCAGCGGCGGGTGCGGCTGGCGTTCGAAGAGCACGGTTTGCTCCCCGGGGACCCGCTCCGCGTGTACGGCGCGACGGGGGCGGGGCCGGGAGGACAGCAGGAAGAAGAGCCCACGCCGGTGCACGATCCGACCACGCTCAAGCCGCAGGAGAGCAATCCGTTCACAGGCGAGTGACGAGAGCGCAAAACTCAGAGCGAAAGAGCTTGAAGCAACGCCTCCGCATCCGGGATGGGCGGGAGGCAGGCGCCGGCGCGGCAGACCAGCGCCCAGGCTTCGGCGCCGGCGGGCACGGGAACCTGAAGGACGGTTTCGGCGAGGGCGTCAGGAAGGCCGCCGGGAACGAGACGGGAGGGATCGATGCGGATCACGGTCTTGTTGACGGCGAAGCCCGCCACGGCTGTGGCTTCAAGGTGCGCCGCAAGGGGATCCGAACCCACGATGACGACCTGCACGGGATTGCGCCGGAGGCGCTCAAGAGCGAGGGCGTAACTGCCGGCGTAAAGGCCGAAGTGCTCGACGATTCCGGCAAAGCAGGCCAAGGTATCTTCGGCGATTTCGCGATACTCCTTGCGGCCGCTGAGGGCTTCAAGGCGGAGCAGGGCCGCGGCGGCGGTGGGATTGCCAGCCGGGGTGGGCGCGTCCTGGAGGGGCTTGCGGCGGGCCGCTAATGCGCCCAGCGGAGCCGACGCATCCGGCGCCGCGGAATCATAAAAGGCTCCGGCGGCGCGGTCGTAAAAGCGGGCGATCATGGCGTCGGCCAGTCGAGTGGCGGCGCCGTAGTAACGCATCTCGCCGCATGCCAGCCAAGCGTCTATGGCGGCGTGGATGGTGAAGGCATAGTCGTCGAGGGTTCCAGGGGCATTTTCCGATGGAGCGATTCCGTCGGGGTAAGCGATGACGTGGTGGAGGGTTGCGTCGCCGTCCCAGGCCTGATCGAGGATCCGGTCGAAGGTGAGGAGGGCAAAGTTACGCGCGTCTTCCAGGCGCAGCACGCGCGCGGCTTCGAGATACGCGGTGACGGCCATCGCGTTCCAGCCGGTATAGAGGGTGCGATCGATGAAGGGAGTGGGGCGCTGGAGGCGCGCGGCGAGCAGCTTGCGCCGGGCGGAATGGAGGAGCGCGCGCAGGTGCTCCTCGTTCTTGCCCAATCGATTCGCAACTTCGGCCATGGCGCGCTTCAGGTGGAGCACGTTTTTGGCCGGATTGTGGTGCATGTCGCCCAGTTCGCCGATGTCCCAGTAAACCGAAGCAATCTCCAGCTCTTCGCCGTCGAGGACAGCGCGGGCTTCGTCGAGCGTCCAAGTGAAGTAATCGCCGTCGTCGTCGAGGCCGACATCGGCGTCCTGGGAGGCGTAGAAGCCGCCGCGCTCGCGGTCAGTCATGACGTCGTCGAGCCAGGCCACGATCTCACGCGCGGTCGCCGCGAAGTCCTCGCGCACGAAGCTCTGGTAGCCGTGCACGTAGTTGCGCAGGAGCTCGGTGTTGTCGTAGAGCATTTTTTCGAAGTGCGGAACGGTCCAGCGCTCGTCGACCGAGTAGCGGTGAAAGCCGCCGGCAAGCTGGTCATAGACGCCGCCGCTGGCCATCTTTTCGAGCGTGACGGTGAACGCCTCACGAGCCTTTGCGTCGCCACGGGTGAGGGCAACTTGAAGGAGCAAATCGAGCGCCGCGGGGTGGGGGAACTTGGGCTGCGAGCCAAAGCCTCCGTGGTGCGGATCGAACTGGGCGAGGATCGATGCGGCGATTTTTTCGACCAGGGCAGGGGAGAGTTCGGAGCCGCGCGCGGAAAAGCTTTCGTTGTGCTCGATGGCCGCCATGACATTAGCGGCGGTTTCGAGGGCCTCATCGCGGCGCTCGCGCCACACCTGCGCCATGGCAGTGAGAACGCGGCCGATGCCGGGACGGCCGTAGCGGTCGTCGCGAGGAATGTAGGTTCCGCCAAAGTAGGGACGGCCATCGGGGGTGAGGAACGCCGTGAGCGGCCAGCCGCCCTGACCGCTGATGGCCGAGACCGCGGCCTGGTAGCGCGCATCCACGTCGGGACGCTCGTCACGATCAACCTTGACAGCGATGAAATGCCGGTTGATGAGAGCGGCAACTTCGGGGTCCTCGTAGGATTCGCGGTCCATGACGTGGCACCAGTGGCACCACACCGCGCCGATGTCGAGCAGGATGGGTTTGTCTTCAGATTGCGCCCGTACGAAAGCCGCCTCGCCCCATGCATGCCAGTCGACGGGTTGGTGGCGCGCCGAGCGCAGATAGGAGGAGGCGGCATGCTCAAGTCGATTGGTGGTCGCCGATGGGGAAGCGGGTTCAGGCATGGGGTAAGGATAGATGGAATTGTTCGCTGAGGCCAGCGACCCTGCCCTGGAGTTGCGGACAGGCCTGGAACGACGGTCATGTTACTGCCGAGTTGGCGATGGTTTTTCTTCTTTCCCGGTGGGCCACCTTGGCGCGGTTTGAACCATTGTCCAAACCGGGCCATCCTGGTAAAGCTGCCCCATCATCTTGATGAGCTGAGGAACCGATCCATCGAGGGCCCATAGGAAGATGTCGGGAGGTTGCTTGCCGATTACTTGCGCGACTGCCCCGGCGAGACCGCCGATCTCGATATGGACGTCGAACCGGGGC
>JASHTU010000447.1 GCA_030040395.1 Acidobacteriaceae bacterium | reverse complement strand
CTGCCACAACGCCTCCGGAATCCTGGCTCGATGCGCATGCGAACTGCGAAACTGCTCCAGCCGCTGTTGTAACTGTACGATGGGCTCGGCAACGGGCTTGTTGTTCTTGTCGTTCAATCTCACCCGACCTCAGCGGGATAACTGAACCTAACAATGCAACCTACCCCGCGTCACGCAGCCCTGCCGAAAACACACATCCTTTGCGCGAAATGCCGCGCAAAGGATGGGGCGTCCCCCGTTCTGTCAACGCTCCAACGGAAACGCTCTGGAAAAACGGAACCGCTCTAAAAGCAGCCCGGCAAGCGCCGGGACCGGCTCGGACTCAGTCGAAGAAAGTGCGGTCCTCGTCGGACAGATGCGCCTTGGCCGCCCGGACGTTGAAGCTAATGCCGAGGCCCGGCTTGTCCCAAACGTCGATGAAGCCTTTATTGACGATCGGGTCCGGCAACCCGTCGACAATGTCGTACCACCAGTCGGGCTGCCCGATGGGATACTCGAAGGCGATGTAGTTTTGCGGCAGCGCGGCTGCCATCTGCACATGCGCGGCCACTCCAAACAAGCCGTCGAAGACGCCGTGAGGAGCAACCAGGATGCCGTGCAGGTTGGCATATTCGGCAATCCACTTCAATTCCGCAATCCCGCCGACATCTTCCGGATCCGGACCAATGACGTTGACCGCCTGCGTCTCGATGAGATCTTTGAAGTTCTCGCGCAGGTAAATTTCCTCTCCGGTGTGAATCGGGGTCGACGTGCTCTCTGTAACCTGCTTGAAAACCTGGGCGTTCGGGTAGGGCGAATAATCGCCGGTGATGATGTCTTCGAGCCACGTGATGTGAAACGGCTCGACCGCGCGCGCAAACCGGATGGCGTCCTTGACCGTCCACCCCGGCCCGCAATCCAGGGAGAGCCCGACCTCATCACCGAGGACTTTTTTCATGGCTTCGACGCAGGAAAGGATGTAATCGAGGCCGCTTTCCGTCAGCAGGCCGCTATCCATGTGGGCCGGTCCGCTGCGCGCCGGCGAGTCGTACCACATATCGGGGATGGCCTTCATCATGGCGGGATTGTGGAAGCCGATGGCCTGCTTAATCAGCGTGAAGCCCTCTTTGGCCGCCTTCATCTTCGCCATGTCCTCGGCGTAATCCTGGGGCGTTTGGCCGCTCATGGGAAAGCGTACGGCGCCATTGTAGACGCGGACGCGATCGCGGATTTTGCCGCCGAGCAGTTTATAAACCGGCAATCCGGCGGCTTGGCCGGCCACATCCCACAGCGCGATCTCGATGGCGCTCACCGCCGCTCCCCAAGGCTTGAACGCGCCCATGCGGCGAATCTTCAGCATGATGCGCGCCACATCGGTGGGATCTTCGCCGATCAGATAGTCTCGATAGAACAACACCATCGGCTTGAGATACGTCTTGACGCCCTCGGCCTGCCCGTATCCTGAGATGCCTTGATCGGTCACGATCCGGACCGTCGGATTCTTGCCGATGATGGCGCAACGGAGATCGGTGATTTTGATCGATCCATTGCTCTTCCGCTTTTCGGCGCCGCCCGTCTCCTGAGCCGCCAGGGCGGTTGCGGCGGCCGCGCCTGAAAGCGAGCCAATAAATCCCCTTCGCGTCCAATTGCCCATATTTTTCTCCCCTGGTAGGAAATGTATTGATTTCAAACGCTATTCAACCGTATTCGCGAGCGGTTTCAACGCGGCTGCGAATCCACCCGTCATCATACGCCGGTCGGGTTTGCGCGCGAGGGACCAGGAGCGGCCATAGCATTATTCCTGACGGTGTATCGCGATCCGATGAGGCTGAGTTGGCGCGACCACAACGGAGCGGCATCCTTGCAGGATCCTGGCGGCTCTTGAGCGTCAGGAAAAATGCCTCAATTGCGGTGGGTTGCGTAGCGAGCGGGGATGGCGCGGGAAGGCGAGACAGCGGATGTGGCGCCGGAAGGCGATGCGGTGGCCGGGATAGCGGCAGTGTTCAGGGGTGGCTCCGCTTCGTCTCCGGGGAATTGCTCGTCGGGGTGGTTGGCGATAGCCGCGCGCATGAAGTCGATCCAGATGGGAAGCGCAACGCGCGCCCCGGTTTCCTTGTCGCCGAGGGGTTGCTCGCTGTCATAGCCCACCCAGACGCCGCAGGTGATCGAAGGCGAGAAGCCCAGAAACCAGGCGTCCGTGAAGTCGCTGGTGGTTCCGGTTTTGCCGCCCAAAGGGTGATGCAACTGGGCGGCCGCGGCTCCGGTGCCGTGCTCGACGACGCCCTCGAGAAGGGTCATCATGGTGCGGGCAGTTTGCCGGTCAATGACTTCTTTGACGGCCGGCTTGTCCTGCCAAAGAACGATGTCGTCGGCGTTGGAGACTTTGCGGATGAGATGCGGCGCCACACGAATCCCGTCGTTGGGGAAGACGGAGTAGGAGGCGACCTGCTCTTCGAGCGTGATTCCGACCGCGCCCAGGGCGATGGGCAGGAAGGGAGGAATGTCGGAGGTCACCCCGAACTGGTGAGCCATGTCGATGACTTTGCGGATGCCGACGCGGGCGGCCAGCTTCAGAGCCGGAATGTTGCGCGACTCGGCGAAGGCGTTGGCGATGGTCATCGCGCCCTTAAAGTCGTTTTCGTAATTGTGCGGAACGTAGCTGCCGAAGCGCACCGGAGCGTCGACCACAATGTCACTTGGCTTCACGCCGTCTTCGATGGCGGCGGTGTAGACATAGGGCTTGAAGCTGGAGCCAACCTGGCGCTCCGCCTGGGTGGCGCGGTTGAACACGGACAGCGCGTAATCGCGGCCGCCGACCATGGCCAGAACGTCGCCGCTGGTGTCGTCGATCGCCAGCAGTGCTCCCTGAACGCCGGAATCCTGCTCCAGGGTGGCGCGGCGGCCGCCGTCTTCTGCGGAGCCGGAGAGATGGACATAGATGATGTCGCCGGGTTTCACTAGGTCGTCGCCGTAGCGCTGGCCAGTCCATTGCCAATCCTCAGGAAGAAGAAGAATTTCGTCGTCGGGCTCGCCCGGCGGGCCGATGCGGGCGTGGATTTCGAGGGGCAGCACGCGGGTGACGAGAGCGTGCACGTAGTCGCCGGGACCGTAGCCCACGGCCCAGTCGGGATGGCGATAGGCGGCAAGCGATTGTCTGGCGGCCAAAACGTTTTCGAGACGGCCGCGCCAGCCGTGGCGGCGCTCGTCCGCGGCAAGGCCATCGGCCACGGCGCGGTTAGCTGCTTTCTGAAGGTCGAGATCGAGCGTGGTGTCGACGCGCAGACCCGCCTCATGCACTTCGTCGCTGCCGAAGCGCTTGTCCAGTTCCTCGCGCACTTCGTCCTGGAACCAGGGGGCAACCGAGCCCTGGGGCGGGGCAAGATGGAGGCCGAGCGGGGCTTGGCGCGCCGCTACAGCCTCGGCATGGGAAATAACGCCGTCCGACTCCATCTCACTGAGCACCAGATTGCGGCGGCGGAGGGCTTTTTCCGGATTGAGGATGGGCGAAAAAGCGACCGGACCCTTGGGCAGCCCGGCAAGCAGCGCGGCTTCGGTCAGGCTAAGGTCTTTGGCGTGCTTCGAGAAGAAATATTCTGAGGCGGCCTCAAAGCCGTAATTGCCGCTGCCCAGATAAATCTGGTTGGCGTAGAGAGTGAAGATCTGCTCCTTGGTGAAGGCGCGCTCGATCTCGATGGCCAGATAGGCTTCCTGAATTTTGCGGCTGATGGTGCGCTCGTCGCTGAGGAAAAGATTGCGCGCCAGTTGCATGGTCAGGGTGGAGGCGCCTTGCGCGCGGCCGTGGCTCCGTATGTCGTGCCAGGCTGCGCCCACCACGCGGAAGACGTTGATGCCCCAGTGAGATTCGAAGTTTTTGTCTTCGATGGAAAGAACCGCCTGGCGCAGGATGGGGGCGAAACCGTCAAAACCCACCACCTCGCGGCGCTCCAGGGCAAAGGAGCCGACGATGCGGCCTTTGCGATCGTAAAGGTCGGTAATGGTCGAGGGCCGGTATTGCTCCAGTTCCTGAATTTGAGGCAGATCGGCGGAGTAAACCAGGGTCAGCCCGGCCAGAGAGCCGGTCACAATCGCGAGCACAAACAGTGCGGCAAACGCTGAGCGGCCGGCAAGCTTGCGGCGGCGATTTGCCGGAAGGGGTGGCAGCGGGCCGGGATCGCGGCCGCGCGGAGGACGGCGCGCTTGAACGCGCCGATCGGGGCGCCGGTCGGGGGGGCGATTAAGGGTGACTGCCAAGGTTTCGGTCCTTACCGGGATCTCTCAACAGCGGAACCGGAGAAATTGCCTCAGCATAAGGCTAGCATTGAAACGCGCCGGAAAGCAGTGATCTTGGCGGCCAAGTGAACCTTCACGTGCAAGAGCGGGACGGGCGCGCGGATTGGGAAGCACACGGCCGGTCCAGCGGCCCAAACCAAAACCACGCCCCCCAAAAACCACCCCCCCGATGATCGGCAACGCCATAGATCGGAGAAACGCGGCGGCTGATTTCGAGGTTAAACGTGCGGATGAATCTCGCTTCGAAGCGCCGGCTATGCGCCCTTGCCTTTTAGCAGGTCCAGCGCCTTGTCGAGCGTTTCATCGGTCTTGCTCGTGGGGGTTTCGAACATATCTTCGCTGGGTTGCTCGACGGCCACGGTGGGCGCCACGGCGTTGTCCTGAATCTTGTTGCCGTCGG
>JASHTU010000446.1 GCA_030040395.1 Acidobacteriaceae bacterium | reverse complement strand
CGGCCCTTTACCCCCTGTGCAGATTACGGTATTCCAATGTTCGTAACCATTAAATCTTTTCGAGCGTACCCACTTTCTGACACTTATAAGGTTACATTAGTAACCACAGTTGTTGCGGATGCACCCGTTCACTGCTAGATTTAACCTCAATCCCACTTTCTGACGTGACAATGCTCGTTCTGGCGCCCAGTTGCCGTGCGCTTTTCGCCCGGGCATCCAGCGGAATAATTGCGATCAGAGCCAACGGCTGGGAATCTTTGACCCTTCGGAGATCTACTTGTGAAACCGCCCGTTTCTTGGCTGACGTTTCTCTTCGTCGTTGCGTCTTCTTCGCTGATGGCGCAGTCCAACCCTGCCTTGGCCAACGCCTCTCTCGCTGACTCTTCGTCGTCAAGCATTAACCCAAACGCCCCCGCCATTGTCCCCAGCCGGCCCAGAGCGCCAGCCCCGGCTCTTAGGCCTTATTCGCGCTTCGCCCTGGCCGGCGGCGTTTCGGCTATGGGCGTCAACCTGCAAGCCGCGGTCAACGCCAACCGCTACATGAACATCCGCGGCACAGGCAACTTCTTCAACTACGTGGTGAATGACATCAACGTCAGCGGCTTTAATATCAATGGGAAGTTGAACTTCGCCACCGCCGGCGCCGCCGTCGATTTTTACCCCTCCCCGAATCACGGCTTCCGCTTGAGCCCCGGCGTTCTCGTTCACAACGGAAACGCTGTCAGCGCCGCCCTAACCGCCAACGGCGGCACATCGTTCACCCTCAACAACGCCACCTATTATTCGTCGGCCGCCAACCCCGTTGCGGGTGTGGGCAGCGTAAGCTTGCATGCGCAAAGTCCGGCCTTCACCATCACCACCGGCTGGGGCAACATGATCTCGCGCAGCGGTGGCCGGTGGTCGTTTCCCTTCGAGCTGGGCGCGGCCATGATCGGCGCTCCCGCGGTCAATCTCGCCCTCACTTCCGGACAGGTTTGCAGCAATCCCCAGGGCACAACCAATTGCCAGAACGTGATTGGCTATTCGTCGCTGTACGCCAATCTTCAGGCGCAGATCGCTAAATACCAGAAAGACCTCAACCCGCTCCGCTTTTATCCCATCGCTTCCTTCGGCGTGGCGTACAGTTTCAGCATCCGCGGCGGAGGAGCTCCGCGCATCGCCCTCCAGAAATCCCCGGTGCAGCCGTGAGCCCCGCTCAACGCACGTAAGTGAACGTGCCGCAGCGATCCATCGTGTTCTCCAGCGCGTCGAGCGTCAACACAGGCATATTTTCTCCTGAGAAAAACGCCACCTGGATAGTGCGGCCAGCAACATACGTGGCCATCCACTGCGTATCCTCGGCGCCGCAAAGCGTGTTGTGGTGCAAAAATCGCCGCCCGGCCGGCACGTTCAGCCGGTACAGGAATCCGTTTCCGGGCGCGTTGACGTCCGCGGCGAACGCCGCGCCGAGCTCCGCCGGTTTGAGCGCGCGAATCTGCGCAATGGAGAATGCGGCAAAGTCGATCGTGACTTTGCTGTTTGAAATCGCGATGTCGCCCGTGATGGCCGCGGCCGCGGAACTCGCGGCGCGCCAATATCCTTGGTCCTGCGCTACACTCGCCAGCGAACCAGCCATCGCCAGGATCGCGACCGCGCCAAGCAGTCTTTTTCTTCCCATCCTTTGAGCATGGCATTCACCCAAGCTCTTGGGCAACCGGCGAGGTTCTCACCCCGGGCGGTTCCCTTGCCGCTGCGCGCAAGCGGCCCGCCACCCTCAGCGCCCGTCGCCCGTGTCTCAATTTGGCGCCTAAAGTAACATCCAACCGGAAGGAAGGCGTTTCGCCCTCGGGCCAACTTCCCGAAAATGCTGTGCGACAATCCACATCAGACTGTGTTTATGCGATTTTCCCGGTATTGCGTGCTTTGCCTTTTTGAGCCCGCCTTGGTATGCGCTCTAGCCTGGACGCAGGCGCAAGTCCCGCCGCCCACGCCTCCAGCCCCAGCTCCCGCGCCTCTGGTTCTAACCGGCGGCACGATCGTTGACGTCACCCATTGGGGCGACTCTGCAAACGACCTGCAAAATGCGGTGGTGATCGTTGTCAACGGGCAAATTACAGCCGTGGGCCCCGCCGACCAGGTTCCCGTTCCCAAGGATGCGCAGGTTATTGATTGCACCGGCAAGTTTCTCATTCCCGGCCTCATCGACGGTTTTGCCGGCATGAATTCCCAGGCCCAGGCCAACGCCAACCTCTACATGGGCGTCACCACGGTGGTGGCGCGCGCCGACGCCGAGCGCGGCTTTATCGATTTCGGCGCCCATCCCAGCCCACAAGTCTACCCCATTGATTCCGTCGGCGTCACCGACAACTGGAGCCTGCTGGCGCGCCGCCCGGAGTGGGTCGGCAAGCTGCGTGCGGGCGCGCAGCCCGTCGAGCTCAGCCCGCAAGACACCGCCATCCAGATGGTGGACACGGCCAAGCTGGGCACGCGCGTGCTCTTCCTCGGCCCCACCGTCACCGCCGCCAACGCTCAGTGGATCATCGAGCGCGCCCACGAAATGCACCTCGTCACCTACGGCGACTTTGTGGCCACGCCCTATGGCGTCGCCGTGCAGGCGGGCGTCGACGCGCTGCTGCACATGGATCACTACCTGCTCGGCGTCCTGCCTACGGAACTGCAGACGCCCCTGGTCGATGAGCCCCAAGGCCCCGCCGCCATCACCGCCTTCGATTACTCCCAGCGCATTCCCCCCACCGATCTGCGCCTGCGCAACTACGCGCATTTTCTCGCCGCCAGTCACACCGCGCTCATGCCCGCCTTCAGCCTCTATTACGTCGAGCTGCCCGATCATCGCAATCTGTGGAAGGAGCCAGCCGCGGTGCTGCTCGATCCGCGCCGCATGTACCATCCCACCAACCCGGCCTCCGGCGAGATGGACTATCCCCTGCCCTCCTGGGCGCGCCACTTGCCCGGGCCCGCGCAGCGATGGCTCGAAGCCGACGAGCAAAAAAAGGCCGATCAGTCGGCCATGCGCCTGTGGCGCATCAACGAAACGATCTTCTCCGCGTTTCCACACTACCTGGCCGGCTCCGGAGCCGACGCCATGGGCGCCATGCCCGGCGTCTCGCTGCACACCGAACTTGAGCTGCTGGTGCGTCTGGGGCTCTCTCCGCGCGAGGCCCTGGCCGCGGCCACCAACAACTACGAACTCCAGTTCGGCTGGAACGACATCGGCCAAATCGCTCCCGGCCGCCGCGCTGACATCCTGGTGGTCGATGGCGACCCCACTGTCGACATCTGGAACGCGCGCCGCATTTCCACGCTGATCTTGGATGGCGTCTTGATCGACCGCCCCAGCCTGCTGAAACCGCCATCAAGCAGCCAACCTTGAGCCATTCTGGCAGTAGGTCAATCCCAATCCGCAACCAAGGGAGCGAACTTCAGCGTAAAGGGTGCGGGCTTCCGCGTGAACGATACGGGCTTCCGCCCATACATCCAGCAGCCCAAAATGAACCGGGCTTTAGCCCCGGACGCTTGGGCCGCTCTCAAATTCACCCGCTGCCGACATTTTGTAGATTGAATGCAGCACGCGTCTCCGCGTGCCGGAGCCGTCTTGCCTGACTCTTCACATCCCGTCCAGCCCTCCGAACTGCTCCGCTCCATCTTTGGCTTTGCGAGCTTTCGCGCTAACCAGGAACAAGTTTGCCTCGCGGCCATCGCCGGCCGTGATCTGTTGCTGGTCATGCCCACTGGGGCAGGGAAATCGCTCTGCTACCAGTTGCCGGCCATCGCTCGCGGCGGCACAGCGCTGGTCATTTCGCCGCTCATCTCGCTCATGGAAGACCAAGTCGCGAAGCTCGCCGCCTTGGGCCTGCGCGTGGCGCGCATTCATTCCGGCCTCGAGCGCGCCGCCGCCCGCCAGGCCTGCGTCGAGTATCTGCAAGGCTCGTTGCAATTCCTCTTCATCGCGCCGGAACGGCTCCGCGTTCCCGGCTTCCCCGAAATGCTTGCCAAGCGCAACCTGGCCCTCATCGCCATTGACGAGGCCCACTGCATCTCGCAATGGGGCCACGACTTCCGGCCCGACTACCGCATGTTGGGCCAGTATCTGCCCATGTTGCGCGGCGCGCCCGATCCCGCCCCGGTTCTCCACCCCACGGACCAGAGCCCGTCCGTGGGGGCCCCGGTGCTGGCCATGACTGCCACCGCCACGCCCACCGTACAGGCCGACATCCTGGCCCAGCTTGGCATGGTCAAGCCGGCCAAATTCATTCACGGCTTTCGCCGCGAGAACCTCGCCATTGAAGTGGTGGAAGTTCCGCAGCCCGACCGTGCGAGCGCCATCTTCAGGCTCTTGATCGAACCTTCGCACCGGCCGGCCATCGTCTACGCCCCTTCGCGCAAGCAGTCGGAGCAGCTCGCCGCGGAGCTCTCGCGCGCCATTCCCGCCGCGGCGTATCACGCCGGCCTCGACGCCGACACACGCGAGCGCGTGCAGAAGGCCTTTCAGGCCGGCAAGCTCGAAGTGGTGGTCGCCACGATCGCCTTCGGCATGGGCATTGACAAGGCAAATATCCGCACCGTCATTCATGCCGGCCTGCCGGCCACTCTCGAGGGCTACTACCAGGAAATCGGGCGCGCCGGCCGCGACGGTGCTCTCAGCCGCACCTTCCTCATGCATAGCTACGCCGACCAGCGCACCCACGATTTTTTTCTCAACCGCGATTACCCTCCGGTCGAATGTCTGAGTGAAGTCTATGAGGCGCTGACCGGCGAGCCGCAAAAAGTGGAAGATCTGCGCGCCGCGTCGAAGCTTGGCGAAGAGGAGTTCGATAAGGCCCTCGAAAAACTGCAAATCCACGGCGGCGCGCGCGTCGATTTCGGCGGCAGCGTTACGCGCGGCGGGCCAGGGTGGAAAAAGACCTACGCGGTTCAAGCGCGCTACCGCGCCGAACAGTTTGCAAAGGTTCTGGGGTTCACTACGTCGAGCGAGTGTCGCATGTCGGCGCTGGTCGGGCACTTTGGCGACGTCGAAGACGCCTGCCGCCCCTGCGGCAAGTGCGACGTCTGCGATCCCGCCGCCGCGCTGTTGCGCCGGTTCCGCAGAGCCACAGCGTTCGAGCGCGAGATCGTTCAATCCATCGTGGATGAGCTGCGCAGCGTTGATTACAAAGCGGCCGGCGCACTGCAGCGCAACCTCGATCTGGTAGGCCGCCTCAGCCGCAGCGACTTCGACGCTTTGCTCGACGCCATGGCGCGCGCGGCGTTGATTGAAATTGAGGCAGCCGAGTTCGAAAAAAACGGCGAGGTCATTCCCTTCCGCAAAGTGCGGCTCACCGCACGCGGCCTTGAAGTCCGCCCCTTCACGCCTCTTTCGCTACTCATCGGCGACGGCGTAGCCGACGAGTTTGGCGGCCGGACCGATCCGCCGATGCGCGCGAAGAAGACCAAACTCGCCCAGCCTAAGCTTGCCCATCCGGGCCCCAAGACGCGACAGCCTGAGACCGAGCCGCTTCCGCGCACGCCGGAGGAGCTAGCGCTGGCGCAGAACATCGAGGCCAAATTGCGCGAATGGCGCGCGGTAGAAGCAAAACGGCTCGGCGTCCCGGCCTACGTAGTGCTCCACGACCGCACCTTGGCCGCGGTCGCCCAGGCGCAGCCGGAGAACGTCCAGCAGCTATCCCAAATTCCCGGCATCGGTCTTGCCAAGGTTGAACGCTTCGGCGCGGCAATCTTGGCCCTTTGTCGCGCATCGGATTGAGGCTGTTAGCTGGCGCCAATTGCGTCTTACAGGCATCCAGTTCATCGCCGGCCTCGACGTGAACGTCTTCTGAAGCGCCCAGCTTTACGCCACCCGCTCGATCACCACCGACTCAAGCGCCACCGCCTGCTGCGGCTTATCTTGCGCGCCGCGTGGAACTTTGGAGATTTTGACCACCGTCTCCTGGCCCTCCACCACTTCGCCGAAAATGGTGTGCTTGCCTGTCAGCCACGGCGTGGGCGCCACGGTGATAAAAAACTGGCTGCCGTTGGTGTTCGGCCCCGCGTTGGCCATGGCCAGTTTGCCCGGCTTGTCAAACTTGTGCGGCGAGTCTTTGGTCTCGTCCTGGAAGCGGTAGCCGGGACCGCCCATCCCCGTGCCCGCCGGATCGCCGCCCTGGATCATAAAGTCGGGAATCACGCGGTGAAATATCGTTCCGTCGTACAACTTGTTTTGCGACTTGGCCCGCGTCACCGGGTGCGTCCACTCACGCGAGCCCTCGGCCAGCTCGATGAAGTTCTTCACGGTAACCGGCGCGTCGGCCTCGAAGAGGCGGACCGTCACTTTGCCTTCGGTGGTGTTGAAGACGGCGTAGGTTCCTGGCGTAAGCAGCATTTGAACTCCTGATTGAATACGGAATGGAAACACGGGCAAACCGCGAAAAGCCGACTCCGTCCATGCCTGTTCTTCGCAGCCCGCGTTTATGGTTGAGATGTCGGCGGCGGTTGCGGCGCAGCTTGCGGTTCGCTCGGCAAAAGAGGCGGCATCGGCTGGCCATCCGGCACAATCGTCACCTTCTGCAGCACCACCGGCGTCAGCGGCTTGTCGTTCTCGTCCCGCGGAACCCGCGCGATGGCCTTCACTACCGCGACGCTCGCGTCGTCGCACTGGCCGAAAAGCGTGTAGTGCTGGTCGAGCGATGGATACGCCGTCTCGGTAATGAAGAACTGGCTCCCGTTGGTGTTCGGTCCGGAGTTGGCCATCGCCAGCCGTCCCGGCCGGTCGAAGTTCAGATTTGGATCGAGTTCGTCGTCAAAGGCGTAGCCGGGATCGCCCATGCCGGTGCCGGTTCGGTCACCACCCTGGATCATGAACTCGGGAATCACACGATGAAAAATCGTGCCGTCGTAAAATGGCTTTCCGTGCTCCATCTGCTTGGTCACGGGATCGGTCCAATCCTTCGTCCCCTCGGCCAGTCCGATAAAACTCGCCACCGCCGTGGGCGCCTGCTTCTGGAAAAACTGGCAGGTAATCCGCCCCATTGAAGTGTCGAGCACCGCAAAAGGCCCATTGGGAACCATGGCTGCTTCCGGCGTCGCCGTCGGCGCCTCGGGAAGTTGATCAGTTGACGGGCTCGTCGTCTGCGCGGCTGGAGCCTGCGGACGCACAAAAGCAAAAATGGCGATGGCCGCAACGCAGGCCGCCGCCACACAGGAAAACAAAAGCGCTCGTTTAAGACTCATTCCAGATTCGAGGGTAAATCACCCGGCCAAACTCATGCCAGTCGCCGCCGCTTGGTGCGTGTATCGTTAGAGAATGAAGCTGTTGCGCCCGCGGTCCCTCCGCGGATACCTCATTGCTTGCCTGTCCGTCTTCATTTGCCTCTCCACTCCCGCGGCTCGCGCCGCAGCCCAGGCCGATCAGCCCGCAGCCGCCAAACCTTCCGAGAAGCCCGCTCCCGCCAACCCCGAAGCCGAGAAAAATCCGCTGCCCCCGTTGCCGCCGGAAAAGAGCGCGGAGCAATCCATGGTCCTCAACGGCAAAACCCTGCATTACACCGTCACCGTCGGCCCGTGGCACGTGCGCGACAAAGAAGGCAAAGAAGTCGGCGAGGTCGTGGTCACTTCGTACACCATGGCAGGTCCCAACCGGCCGGTTACCTTCGCCTTCAACGGCGGACCGGGCGCTTCCAGCGTTTACTTGAACCTCGGAGCCATCGGCCCCAAGCACCTGCAATTCGGCAACCAGGATGAAAGCCCCTCCGACCCTCCCGTCCTCACTGACAATCAGAGCACGTGGCTCGACTTCACCGACCTTGTCTTCGTCGACCCCATCGGCACCGGCTTCAGCCGCTCCTTGGTTTCCGACGACCAAACCAAAAAGCTCTTCTACAGCACCGTTCCCGACATCGAGTATCTTTCCCGCATCATCTATGACTGGCTAGTGAAAAACGATCGCCTCGACTCTCGCAAGTACCTCATCGGCGAGAGCTACGGCGGCTTCCGCGGCCCCCGCCTCACCTACTATCTCCAGTCCCAGCTCGGGGTCGCTATGAGCGGTGTGGTGCTGGTGTCGCCTTATCTCAATCCGACCATGGAGACCCACGGCGAAATCTACTCGCCGCTGCCTTGGATGATGACCCTGCCCTCCATCGCTGCCGCCCATCTCGAGCGCGAACACCAGCTCACCCCGCAAGCCATGGCCGATATCATTGCCTACACCGAGGGTGACTACGCCACCGCACTCATCAAGGGCCACTCCGATCCCGCCGCCACGGCCGCCATGATTCAGCGGGTCACCGAGATGACTGGACTCGATCCCACCTTCGTCAAGGAGTCCGGCGGCCGCCTCGACACCCAGGCTTACGTCCGCGAAGTTCATCGCGAGCAGGGCAAGATCGGCTCCGTCTATGACTCCAACGTGACTTCTTTCGACCCCTTTCCTTACGCGCCCCAGCAGCGCGCCAACGATCCCATGCTCGCCGCCGTCGTAGCCCCGCTCACCACCGCCATGGTCAACTTCCTCACCAACACCATCGGCTGGAAAGTCGACGCGCGCTACAATGCGCTTTCCTATCAAGTGAACGAGCAATGGGACGGCGGAGACGCCCTTCGCGAAGGCTCGGTGACGCAGCTTCGCCAGGCCGTCGCTGCCGATCCCAAGCTGCGCGTCATCATCGCCCACGGCTGGGACGATCTATCTTGCCCCTTTATGGGTTCCATCCTCACCGTCAATGAAATGCCGGTCATGGGCGATCCCACGCGCGTCGCCGTCCATGAATATCCCGGCGGCCACATGTTCTATACGCGCGAGTCCAGCCGCATCGCCCTGCGCAACGATGTAATGGAGATGTTCAGCAAGCATTGAATCTCTGCATGCCGGCGCGACCTGGACCTCAAGCCGGCTTACACTTGAACGGCCGCGCGGTCCTCCGTCTGACTGGCCGGAGCGAGCGCGATCAGCGCCACGCCGATCGCGGCCAGGATCACCACGCCAATCAACTCTCCACGCCCGATCATCTTGAGCCCCGCTTGGGTTCCCATCACCCCGGCGTGGGCCAGGCTGGACCAGGCTGTAAAGGCAATCAGGCTGCGGTGCGCCGCCGGGTTGCGGATGGCCAGAAGCAGGAACACCCCCAGCGTCACGTAGAGACTCATCATCATCGCCAGCGCCGGTTCTTTCCGTATAAACGCCGCCAGGGGATAAACCATCGCCACAAAGAGCAGCCCCACCACCGCCAGCACGATCTTCAATGCCAGTTTGCGATTCAAATTGACCTTCTTCCATGCGGTAATCCCACCGCATCAGGACGCAAATCTGAACCACGCCCTCAGCCCGTCCGCTCATTCCCGGGCGCCGGGCTTCATCGGCAGGCGCCCGCTCGCTATTTTGCGGCCACCGGCTTGTACCCTGTACTTGCGGCCATCTTCAGCGCCGCCATGCCCTCTTCAAGGCTGAGCAGCGGCGTGGTCTTTTGCGACTTCAGGGAGCCGCCCGCGCCGATCGCCAGAGCCAAAGCCGCGGCGCTGACGTTATCCGGCATCTCGATGATGCAGACCACGTCGTAGTCCCCGAACGAGAGCCAGGCCCCGATGAGCTTGCCGCCGAGTTTTTCCACCGGCTTGCGGATCGCCTCGCTGCGGTTCTGCGGATGGGCGACCAGAGCCGCCAAAGCCGCGCTGCTGTAAGCCACCTGCGATAGATAAATCGCCATGGGATCTCCTTCCAAGAAAGGTATTCTGCCTGCGGGGAAAGCGCAGCCAGTATACACGCCATTCATCCCTTCGCAACACAATCGCCGCTCCGGGCTGGACATCTTCGCCTGGTTCACCGCCAGAAAGTGAAAAAAGGCTGTCCACACCCGTCCCGGCGAGGCTTGTCCTTACTTCTCGCCCAACTGCCTTTCCGCGAATTGCATAAAATACGGCCAGTTCGGCGCCGGCGTGTGCCCGTATTGGTGCTGCCGGAACGCGATCCGCCCCGAGTCAAGCAGCGTTCCCATGGGTGGAAACACCGTCGTCCCCAGTCCCTCGAATCCCAGCACCCTCCACGCCGGACTCGCCGCCACGGCCGCCATAAACATTCCCTGCGCATCCTGCCACGCGTCGCCAGGCGCATATTCCGGATCGGTGATCAGCGCCCCACCGCCGATAAACAGCGGCCGCGGCGCAACCAGCGCAATGAATTCATGGCTGTCCACCGGCATCTCGTTCGCCGAATGCCCCACCGCTCCGTAGCGCAGAAAGTTCCCCGCAAACCAGTGGAACTCCGCTACGCCGCACAGGTTTCCTATCTTCTCGCCGTAATTGCGCCGGAACAGATCCGCTCCGCCTGCTCCCGACGACGAGATGTAGCCGATGGCAAATCGCGGATCGTCCACCATCGCCACCAGCGCCGCCTTACCTCCACGCGAGTGGCCCATCACGCCCACCTTGGTCCCGTCCACATCCGGATCGGTCTGGAGATAATCGAGAATCCGGCTGTCTCCCCACGCCCACGCCCGCAACACACCCCATTCGTCCAGCTTGCGCGGCTGTCCGTGGTTCACCAGCCCAATAATCCCTTTGTCCAGTCCCGCCCCGTTATCCGCCTGCACCTCGGTTGAGTTGCGTCCCACAAATCCCCATCCCGCTTCCAGCAACAGCTTGGCCGCGTCCGGCGGATTTTCGGGCATCGCGATCCGGTGCACAATCCCTCTCGGTGTTGAGGCGCGCGGCGCAAAATGGAAGGGGTGCAGCGTTGCCGCCCCGATGATCACCGGGACCTTTTTCCCCCGCGTGCTCGCCGGCGTCACCACATCGGCATGAATATCCACCGTAATCGCCGGATCACCCGAGTTATCCACGTGCCCGGTAATGTGCTTCACAATCGCCGGCACGCCCGCCACCGCCATCTCCTCCACGCTGTCCACTTTCCATGTCACCGCGGGAATATGCCCCGGATACTTGCCGTAGACATCTTCGTCAAACAGAGCCTCGATCTCTTTCCGCCGCTCGGCCCATTCCGCCGGAGTCTTCGCCTTCCTGCCGTCGTTCATCACCAGCAGCGCCGGCAATTTCGGATACGGATTGGCCTTCGCCTCGTCGTAGTTCGCATTGCCCGGTTTGCCGATGTCGTAAGCCGTCGCGGGTGGCTGCATCGCCGTAATCCCCAACAGCTTCAGCTCGCGGTCCCGTTCCGCCGCTGAAGCGGCCGTAATCGCGGCGCGTTCCGCGGGCGTGGGCATGTGAAACTCCGTTGCCTGCTCTGCGGCCTTCGCGGGCGCCGGTTTTGCTGCGCATCCCGTCACGCTCATCGTCAGCGCCGCCACGGCCGCGGGCAAAAGAAACGCGCCGATTAGGTAAGAGCATTTCCGAAATGTCATTCAGGAGCCTTTCTGTGAGCGGATGCTTCGGTCGGCCTTCTTCAAAGCCAGGTCTTTCACCGTTCACTCTTATATCCAAGCGGGCGTCTCATCCCTGCGGCGAAGCTGTCTTGTCCGCAAGGATGAGAAAGCTCAAACTCTCGCGGTCAAAAACCTGGGCATGGTGGCCCGAGGGGTTTCTCTGCATTCCTATTTTGATCTGCGTCATCGGGGCGCTTATCGTTATCACCGCTTCAGTCGATCCTGCCCCCGGATTCGTATGGAGCAAAAACTATATCGCGGTGTGCAAGGCTGTCAACAAACTTGGCCCGGGCATGGGTCAAATGTACCATTTGCGATTGGGGGGCCGCGAAATCGTGCCGGCAAACCTGAAGCGAATGGAATTATATGGCGCCGTAAGACGGTTGGTTCGCGAGCCATGTGTTCGCCCTGGCGCGGTCTGCGCCCCGTGACGGACCTGGCGTGCAGCGGAAAGCGGCGAAAGAGCTCACGGGCGCGCGGGCGCAAAGGCGCGAACGACCTTCCCGTACGCCCGTAGAAGGCCAGTCGGAAAGCGTATCTGATTTTTGCGGAATCGGTTCTTGCAATCGAGCCGGCGGTGTCTCAGTTCATCGTAGGCTGTAGCCATTGTTCCCGGCCGTTTGCGGGCAATTTGTAATCCAGCTTTCCCACCTCCATGCCGGGTCCCGCGTCCGCCCCTGCGACCCCGCTGCCGGGCAGGAAGACGCGAAAACAGGTGGCGCATCGGCCCTCGTGGCGATAGCTGCGAAAGGTAATGCGGCCTTCGTACTTCTGCACAATGCCCTTGCTGATCCAGAGTCCCAACCCGGTTCCCTTAATCGACTTGGTGCTGAAAAACGGTTGGAAGAGCTGCTGCGCGTCCTCCGGCCGGATTCCCTTGCCCGTATCCACGATGGAAATCATGGCCCCGCGCCGTTGCGTCGTCCAGTCGGTGGCCTCGCGTACATAAACGCCCAGCACGCCGCCCTCGGACATGGCCTGAATCGCGTTGCCGATCAGATTGAGGAAAACTTGGCGCAGTTCCACCGGGAATCCCCGCACCAGGCACGCGGTCAAATATTTCTTGCGCACCGCAATGCCATTGGCTTTCAGAGCGCGGTCCTGCAAGCCCAGCACGTCTTCGAGCAGTTCGTGAACCAGCACCGCGATCGGCTGCTTCGATTCGCGATAGAAGCTGAGGGTTTGACGGGTAATGTGGCTGACGCGCTGCAATTCCTCCTCGGCCAGGTCGGCGCAGCGCCGGGCGTCGTCGTCAAGCGAAGGATGATTGCGCAGCAAATAAAAGATGTTGGTGATGGCCGCCAGAGGGTTGTTGATTTCGTGCGCGATGATTCCGGCCACGCGGCCCATGGCGGCGAATTTTTCGGTTTCACGCAAGGCTTCTTCGGCGCGCATCTGCGCGGTGATGTCACGGCCCACCTCCAGCACCGCGTCACCCTCGCGATTCATGGTTTTATGGAAGGCAACCACAATCTCCGAACCGTCCTTCGTCGTCTGAATGAGGTTTCCCTGCCATGACCCCTGCTCTTCGATCGCCTTGTGAATTTCTTCCCTGGGAACGGGAAACACCGTGCGCAACAGGACGTGGAGGTTGCGCCCGATGACTTCCTCGCGCCGCCATCCATATAGATTTTCGGCGCCCGAGTTCCAAATCCGGATGCCGTCGTCCATGTCGCGCACCATGATGGCCTCGGAAGCCAGGTCAAGCAGCTCGGCCCTCACGCGGAACTGCGTCTCGCTCTTTCTCAGCTCCTCGGTGCGCTCGGCCACGCGCTTCTCCAGTTCCCGGTTCAGGGTTTCAAGTTGCCGCGTCTTTCGGTGCAGATCCACGAAAATGCCGATTTTGGCGCGCAGCACCTCGGGCACCACGGGAACCGAAATGTAATCAACCGCCCCGCTGCGATAGCCCTGGATGCGATCGGAATCGGTCAGGTGAACCCCGGAGATGAAGATAATCGCCGTCCTTTGAAAGCGCGGATGCTGCCGGATGACGTCCGCCAGCTCGAAGCCGTCCACGTCCGGCATGGATACATCCATCAGAACAACGGCGACGTCGGTCTTCAACAGAATATTCAGCGCTTCGCTGGCGGAGTGGGCCTTGATCAGGTTTTCCCCCAGGTCGGCAAGGATCACTTCGTAGCTCAGCAACTTGGCTGGCTGGTCGTCCACCATCAGAATGTTGACCTTCTCCTCAGCCGTCATGAGTGGGATCCTCTGTTTCGCGTGTACCTTATCAGCTCGTAGTTGGCAGGTTCTAGCCTCTAGCTTTCTCCCCGATGAACCAACCAGCTTCCATCTCGCTAGGATGAAGCTAGGAGCTTGGAGCAAGCTATCGATGCAGCCACATCCGCAAAGCCGACAGCAGTTGTTCCGTATTGACCGGCTTGGCCAGGTATTCCGAGGCCCCGGCTTCCAAACACCGCTCCCGGTCGCCCTTCATGGCTTTGGCCGTGAGCGCGATGATCGGCAGCCGCCGCAACGCCGGGTTATGGCGGATCACCTGCATTGTCTCGTATCCGTCCATCTCCGGCATCATGATGTCCATCAGCACAATGGCCAGGTCCGGCGTGGACTCAATGATCGCAATGGCCTCGCGCCCCGTGCCCGCCGAGAGCACCGTCATCCCCCGCCGCTCCAGGACGCTCGAGACCGCAAAAATATTGCGCACGTCGTCGTCCACCACCAACACCTTGCGGCCGGTCAGCCCTTCGTCGGAGCGGTGCAGCCGGTCCAGCATGCGCTGCTTCTCTTCCGGCAAATCGCCGATCACACGGTGCAGGAAGAGCGCCGTTTCGTCGAGCAGCCGCTCTGGGGACTCCACATCCTTGACCACCACGCTGCGCGCTAAGATGTGCAATTGCGTGTCTTCCTCGGGCGTCAACTCGCGCCCCGTAAAAACCACTACCGGCACGTCCTTGAGCTTGGGCGCGTCGCGAACCCGGGCTAGCACCTCGAAGCCCGTCATATCGGGGAGGCGCAGGTCGAGCACCACGCAATCGTAGTTGCCGGCTTCGAGAGCCGTCAACGCCGCCGCCCCGGAATCGGCCACTTCGATGTCAATGTCTTCGTGGCCCAGCAGCTCGCGGGTGCTTAACTGCTCGGCCGGGTTATCTTCCACCAGCAGCAACCGCTTGCGCCGCGGTCGCGCATACTCGCGAATGCGCGTCAGCGCCACGTTCAGGTCTTCGGTGGTCGAAGGCTTGGTGACAAAGGCGAATGCTCCCCGCGACAAGCCGTGATGCCGGTCATCGTCGAGCGTGAGCATCTGCACGGGAATGTGGCGCGTGGCCGCATCCTGCTTGAGGTGGTTGAGCACCGTCCAGCCCAGCATGTCGGGCAAGAACACGTCCAGCGATATTGCGGTGGGGCTGTATTCCTGCGCCAGGCTCAACCCTTCGGCCCCCGTGGGAGCGACAAGCACCTTGAATCCCTTGTCCCGCGAGAGATCGCAGAGCACGCGCGCGTAATGCGGATCGTCCTCCACGATCAGCAGCGCCGCGTCGCCCTTTTGAATGGTCGCGCGATCGTCCTCAATGCGCGTCTCCTGCTCGGCGGCGGCGTTGGTGAGAAGCGCCGGCATGCCCGCCGCAACCACGCTTTTCTCCGTCTTGGGCAGATTGGGGGCAGCCGAGCCCATGTAGGTTTGCGGCAGGTAGAGGGTAAAGGTGCTTCCCTGCCCGGGCGCGCTTTTGAGTTGAATTTCACCGCCCAGCAGCGTGGCCAGCTCGCGGCTGATGGCCAGGCCCAGGCCGGTGCCGCCGAACTTGCGGCTAGTTCCCGCATCGGCCTGCTGAAAGGCTTCAAAAATGATGCGCTGTTTGTCGGAGGCAATGCCGATTCCGGTGTCCGCCACTGCGAACGCCACCACAGAGCCGGCCCCGCTCAGGACCGGGTGATCGCTGCTCCAGCCGCCACGAGCGCTCGAAACTTTCAGCCGCACGCTGCCCTGCTCGGTGAACTTGAAGGCGTTCGAGAGCAGGTTCTTGAGCACCTGTTGCAGGCGCTTAGAGTCGGTAACCATGCTGCGGCCCAGGTTGGGGTCGGTCGCCACCTCGAAGTGAAGCTTGCGATTTTCCGCCTCGTGGCGGAACGGCCGCGCCACAGCCTCGAGAACGGCGCCGAAAAAGACTTCATCCGCCTCGATCGAGACCGTGCCCGACTCGATCTTCGACAGATCCAGAATGTCGCTGATGAGGTTCAGCAGGTCGGTCCCGGCGCCGTGAATCGTGCGCGCGAACTCCACCTGCTTGGCCGAGAGGCTGCCATCGGGGTTTTCCGCCAGCTGCTGGCCCAGCACCAGGATGCTGTTCAGCGGCGTGCGCAGCTCGTGCGACATATTGGCCAGAAATTCCGATTTGTACTTCGAGGTCAACGCCAGCTCGCGGGCCTTTTCTTCGAGCGCCCTCCGCGCCTGCTCGATCTCCTGGTTCTTGCGTTCCACTTCGAAGTTCTGTTCGGCCAGCTGTTGCGCCTTCTGCCCCAATTGCTCGTTGGTCTGCTGCAGCTCCTTTTGCTGGGTCTGCAGCTCGGCGGCCAACTGTTGCGATTGTTTCAACAGGCCCTCGGTCTGCATGGTGGCTTCAATGGAGTTGAGCACGATCCCGATGGAGGCCGTAAGCTGCTCGAGGAAAGCCAGGTGCGATGCGGTGAACGCCGACAGGCTCGCCAGCTCGATGACCGCTTTCACCCGGTCCTCGAAAAGCACCGGCAACACGATGACGTTTTTGGGCTTGGCCTTGAACAGCCCGGAACAGATGGACGCCGTGCCCCGGGGCAGCTCGGTGATCAGCATGCGGCGCCTCTCCGCCGCGCACTGGCCCACGAGTCCCTCGCCGATCCGCACTTCCCGGACGTAACCCTCCGGCGTGTCGGCAAAGGTGGAGAGCAGCACCAGCGCGCCCCCGCCCGCGGCCGATTCCTCGCCCATCTGGTAGATAACCCCCTGATGCGCGTTCACCAGCGGCGACAGCTCCGACAGCAGCATCCGCCCCACCGCGCCCAGATCGCGCTGCCCCTGCAACATGCTGGTAAACCGCGCCAGGTTGGTCTTGAGCCAGTCCTGCTCGGTGTTGCGGTCGGTGGTCAGCCGCAGGTTGTCGATCATGGTGTTGATGTTGTCCTTGAGCTCGGCCACTTCCCCGCGCGCTTCCACCTGAATCGAGCGCGTCAAGTCGCCCTTGGTCACCGCCGTCGCCACTTCCGCAATGGCGCGCACTTGGTTGGTCAGGTTGTCGGCCAGCAGGTTCACGTTGCCGGTCAGGTCCTTCCACGTTCCCGCCGCGCCGGGCACGTTGGCTTGGCCGCCGAGCCGCCCTTCCACGCCCACTTCGCGCGCCACCGTGGTCACCTGGTCGGCAAAAGTCGCCAGCGTGTCCGTCATGTTGTTGATGGTCTCGGCCAGCGCGGCCACTTCGCCTTTGGCGTTCACGGTGAGCTTTTGCGTCAGCACGCCGTTGGCCACCGCCGTCACCACCTTCACAATGCCGCGCACCTGCTCCGTAAGGTTGGCTGCCATCACGTTCACGTTATCGGTCAGATCCTTCCAGGTTCCCGCCACCCCCGGCACCTGCGCCTGCCCGCCCAGCTTGCCTTCGGTGCCCACTTCGCGCGCCACGCGCGTGACCTCGGCGGCGAAGGCGTTGAGCTGGTCCACCATCGTATTGATTGTGTCCTTGAGCTCCAGAATTTCGCCCTTCACATCCACCGTGATCTTGCGGCTCAAGTCGCCGCGCGCCACAGCCTTCGTTACCTCGGCGATGTTGCGCACTTGCGCTGTCAGGTTGCCGGCCATCGCATTCACCGAGTCGGTCAGGTCCTTCCAGGTGCCCGCCACGCCGGACACATTGGCCTGCCCGCCGAGCCGCCCTTCCGAACCCACTTCGCGGGCCACCCGCGTTACTTCGGCGGCGAAGGAGCGAAGCTGCTCCACCATGGTGTTGAGCGTTTCCTTGAGCTGCAGGATTTCGCCGCGCACATCCACGGTAATCTTGCGCGAAAGGTCGCCATTGGCGATGGCCGTCGCCACCTCGGCGATGTTGCGCACCTGCGCCGTCAGGTTGCCGGCCATGAAGTTCACAGAATCAGTGAGGTCTTTCCACGTTCCCGCCACGCCCGGCACCTGCGCCTGGCCGCCCAACTTGCCGTCGGTGCCCACCTCGCGGGCCACCCGCGTCACTTCGCCGGCGAAAGCGTTCAACTGGTCCACCATGGTGTTGATGGTGTTCTTCAGCTCCAGAATCTCGCCCTTCACGTCCACGGCAATCTTGCGGCTCAGGTCGCCGCGGGCCACGGCGGTGGTCACTTCGGCGATGTTCCGCACCTGGTCGGTCAGATTCGACGCCATGAAGTTCACTGAGTCGGTCAAGTCCTTCCACGTGCCCGCCACGCCGGGCACGTTGGCCTGCCCGCCCAGACGGCCGTCGGTGCCCACCTCGCGGGCCACCCGCGTCACCTCTCCGGCAAAGCGGTTCAACTGATCCACCATGGTGTTGATGGTTTCTTTCAGCAGCAGAATTTCGCCGCTCACGTTCACCGTAATCTTCTTCGATAAGTCGCCCGTCGCAATGGCCGTTGACACTTCGGCGATGTTGCGCACCTGGTTGGTGAGGTTCGAGGCCATCGAGTTCACGTTGTCGGTCAAATCCTTCCACGTGCCCGCCACGCCCGGCACCTGCGCCTGGCCGCCCAGCTTGCCCTCCGTGCCCACCTCGCGGGCCACCCGCGTCACTTCGCCGGCAAAGGCGTTCAACTGATCCACCATGGTGTTGATGGTGTCTTTGAGCTCCAGAATTTCGCCCTTTACGTCCACGGTGATCTTGCGGCTCAAGTCGCCGCGCGCCACCGCCGTCGCCACTTCGGCGATGTTGCGCACCTGGCCGGTCAGATTCGACGCCATGAAGTTCACGTTGTCGGTCAAATCCTTCCACGTGCCCGCCACGCCCGAAACCTGCGCCTGTCCGCCCAGCTTGCCGTCCGTGCCCACCTCGCGGGCCACCCGCGTCACTTCGCCTGCGAAAGCGTTCAACTGGTCCACCATGGTG
>JASHTU010000445.1 GCA_030040395.1 Acidobacteriaceae bacterium | reverse complement strand
GCTCAATCCATTGTGACGATCATCATACCATTTTGGAAATCGTGCTATCAACAATTGGGCTGTTCATGGGCCCGATCCCGGAGCATCGGTCTACTGTTCAGGCAATCGAATCGAATTCGGACCACGCGGTAATTACTTTTCACCGCGCGGGCGACCACCGGTTTGGATTGCGCATCTATGGTGGAATTGGCAGATGCTACGAGCAAGGTGCGCCCGAACTCCGGGGTCATTGGTTCCGCTCGACCGCAAGAAGCGCACTCCCATTGCGTGCGTTTATTGGGCTCTGCGCAAACGGCCGTTTGCGAGGAGATTACGCCGCTTTTCGGGAAGATGGGTCCCGACAAATTGAAGGGCATCGACATCATGCGCGTCGTGCGGAGCTGCGACCCCTGCCTTCCCTGCGGCGCGCACATGTTCAACGGAAAGACGAGACTGCTGGAAGCGCGTCACGCGCCGATGTTCGGCGTCCACGACAGTTCGAACGCGCTACAGCCCACTGAGGGAATGAGGTAATGCCGGAGATGAAGCACGAGTTTACACGCCGCGATGAGCGGATCGAAACATTGGTAAAGCGGGTGGAGGGTTTCGCCGACAGATCGGCGCGCGCCGTCACAAAGGAGTTGCTCGAAGCAGTGATCGAGTTGCACGGTGCGGCGTTGGAACGTATTCTCGACGCCGTAGACGCGCTTCCGAACGGCGAATCCGCGCTTCGCCGCATCGCGAAGGACGATCTGGTTTCCGGGGTTCTCTCTCTGCACGGCATTCATCCCGTGCCTTTGCAGGTTCGCGTGGCCGCGGCGGTGAAGCGCGCCCGATCCTATCTCAATTCCCACGGCGGCGATGTGGAGCTTACCTCCGTCGAAGAGGGCGTGGCGAATCTTCGGGTTCTGGGGGCCTGCGGCAGTTGTTCCGCATCTTCCCAAACCATGAAGAATGCGGTGGAGGCCGCAATTTTCAGTGCGGCGCCCGAAGTAACGGCAATGATCCCCGAGGCAATGCCTGCGCCGCCGAATTCCAACCTGGTTGTCTTGCAGGCGCGTTGAGCGCAGGGAGACAGTAGGGAAGGTCAAACATGGTTGGCGGGCCAACCTTCCCACACGCCCGACCCAAAGTTAATAACAGGTTCTAGGCCGTAGCAACAATCCTCCGTTCCCAGCGCAGGCGGCTGCGGATTGCCGCCAGGCGCGCCTCTTTTTCAACCTGCTTTGCCGCGCCCGGTCCCCACCCGGAAAATCCTGGAATCGATAATCCTGGAATCGACGTGGCGAGGCATTTTTCCACCGGCAGACGGTCAACCGCAATCTACCATAGATGGCGATGACAGATCCTTGCTGAGGCTTGCGAATCGGCCGCAGCAGGAGCGGTTGGTTGCCGCGAAATGCCGGGAGCTTGACATGCCCGTAAAAACGATCATCGAGCCTTTCCGGATCAAGAGCGTTGAGCCGATTCGATGGACCACGCGCCAGGAACGGCAAAGGCTGCTGGAAGCGGCGCACTACAACATGTTTCTGCTGCCCGCCGCCGATGTTCTTATCGACCTGCTGACCGACTCAGGAACGGGGGCCATGTCCACGCGCCAATGGGCCGCAATCATGGAAGGGGATGAGAGCTATGCGGGCAGCCGCAGCTTTGACCACTTCCGCGATTCCATTCAGGAAATATTCGGCTTCCGGCACGTGATCCCAACCCACCAGGGGCGCGCCGCCGAGCGCATCCTGTTTGGAGTGGCGTGCAAGCATGGCGGCGTGGTTCCCAACAACACACATTTCGACACTACCCGAGCCAACGTGGAATTCGCCGGCGCCGAGGCTGTCGACCTGCTGATTCCCGAAGGCCGCCAGCCCGCGCTACCGCACCCCTTCAAGGGCAACATGGATGTGGAAGCGCTGGACAGCCTCATTGAGCGAGTAGGACGCGAACGTGTACCGCTGGTGATGCTCACCGTCACCAACAACTCCGGCGGCGGCCAGCCGGTTTCAATGGAGAACGTGCGCCAGGCAAGCGCAGTGTGCAAGCGGCACGGGATTCCGCTCTATTTCGATGCGTGCCGCTTTGCGGAAAACGCCTGGTTCATCAAGACGCGCGAAGAGGGTTACGCCGACAAGACGCCGAAAGAGATTGCGCAGGAAATGTTCGGCTACGGAGACGGTTGCACCATGTCGGCCAAGAAAGACGGCATGGCTAACATTGGAGGGTTTCTGTGCACCAATGACGACCGTCTCGCCCAGCAGGAAAAAGATCTGCTGATTCTCACCGAGGGATACCCGACTTATGGCGGCCTGGCCGGCCGCGACCTTGAAGCCATCGCGGTGGGTGTGCAGGAAGCGCTGGAAGAAGATTATCTCCGTTATCGGATCGCATCCATCGCCTATCTCGGCAACCACATCGCGGCTGCCGGCGTGCCCATCGTGCTGCCGCCAGGAGGCCACGCCATCTATCTCGATGCGCGCGCTTTTCTGCCGCACATTCCTTGCCATCAATTCCCGGGTGCGGCGCTTGCGGCCGAGCTCTACCTTGAGGGCGGCGTGCGCTCGGTCGAGATCGGAACGCTGATGTTTGCCGCGGCCGCGCAAATGGACCTGGTGCGCCTGGCGATTCCGCGCCGGGTTTACACGCAGAGCCATATCGACTACCTGGTGGAAGTCATTTTGGATGTGTGGGAGAAGCGGAAGCAGATTGGCGGCATGCGCCTGACCTATGAAGCCCCGTTCCTGCGCCATTTCACCGCACACCTGGAGCCGGTGAAAGGAGCCGACGCGTGATGGACCTGGATTTGTGCAAACGGATGTTGGAAACGGCGCTCGACGAGGCGCGCTTAGGCGCGGCGGAGGGGGGCGTTCCCATTGGCGCAGCGTTGTTCACGCGCACCGGCGAGTTAGTGAGCCGCGGTCACAACCGCCGTGTGCAGGAGGGCGACCCCAGCATTCACGGAGAGACCGACGCCTTTCGCCGCGCCGGCCGCCAGCGCAGCTATCGCCACCTGGTGATGGTGACCACCCTGGCGCCGTGCTGGTATTGCAGCGGCTTGGTGCGCCAATTTGGGATTGGCGCGGTGGTGATTGGCGAAAGCCGCACCTTTCGTGGAGGCGCCGATTGGCTGCGGGAGAACGGCGTCGAAGTGATCGACCTCGACGACCGGGAGTGCCGCGCCTTGCTGGAGGACTTCATTGCGCAGCACCCGGCGATTTGGCACGAGGATATCGGGGAAGTTTAAAAAAAATCATGCACGGCGCAGAGAGCCGCGACAGTGGTCAACGCAGAATGCGCGGAAACGAACTGCCTGGCCGCGGCCCTGGTTCATGCCGGTTGTGCGGAAACCGTCGCATTTCTATGCGCTCCCAGCAGGCCTGCCAGCCGAAGCAAGGCTTGGTCGCCATCGCGCGCCGCGGCGAGTGTCATGCCGCCGGGATAGCACGGGATGGCCACTACCGGCGCGCCGGCCAAGCTGATGGGGGCGGTGTAACGCAGTATCCAATTGCGCGTGCCGCGCCCGACCGGATTTGGCCCCCCGCCGACGGAAAGAACCGCCATCGGCGTGGACGGAAGCAGCAGCAATTCATGCGCGGCGAAAAGTTCGTCCATGCGGGCGCGGAAATCGACCTGGCGGCGGCGAAGCGCTGCGATTTCATGGGGAGTCAATTGTGCGCCCCACTCGAGCCGCTCGCGAATGTCGGTCTGAAAGCGGTCAAAATACCCGGCGTGCAAGCGCGCGGCCTCAGATGCCTGAAGCGGCGCGAAGATTTCGATAGCGTCTGCCCACCAGGCGGGATCGACTTCCCTGCCCTTCAGCCCCAATTGTTCGAGCTCGCGAACAGTCGCGTGGAAGCTCGCGACAATCTCCGGCTCGCAGTCATGAAGATAGCTGTCCGCTATGAATGCGAATCGGCCAAAGGCCGGCCCCGCATCGGTCGTTGCCGGTGCGTACGGCGCGGCGAGCAAGGGCGCGTCCTGGAGATCGCGAAAGAGCCAGCCCATGGTGTCGAAAGACTCCGCCAAGTGTGCGCCGCCGCGCCAATCGCCTTTGCCCACCGTGGAGCGGTAACCAGCCAACCCGCAGAAAGCGGCAGGCGCGCGAATGGATCCGCCCGTGTCTGACCCGATGGCGGCGACGGCGGAGCCTTCCATCAGGCTGGCGGCCGCGCCGCTCGATGAGCCGCCGGTGAGGGCACCGGGCCTGCCGAACTGAAAACAGTCGCCAAAGTCGGGATTTTCGCCGGTAATGCAGTAGGCCAACTGAGGCAGGTGCGTTTTGCCAACGATCACGGCCCCGATGGCGCGCAACTGTTCGACCAGCCAGGAGTCCTGGCGAGCCGTTCCGTTAAGGTCGCGATAAAGCTGGGCGCCGCAGGTGGTGGGCGCTCCGGCCAAGTCAAAACAATCCTTGACCGCAACCGGCAAACCCCATAACGCGCCGCGACCGTCGCCGAAGGGTCCCCCTTGGCCGCGCGGCATGGCTTCAGCCCGCGCAGCCTCAGCGAGCGTCCAGGCAGGGTCCTGCCAAAGATAGGTGTTGCGGCCGGGATTGCGGTTGGCGTGCGCCAGCGCGGCTTCGGCCAGCTCCGAGGGCCGCGCAGCTCCGGTTGCAAGGGCTTGGCGGAGGTCGCGGATTGTCCACGATGCAGAGGTCATATCCAGATTCTACGGTGGCTGACTCAGGCGTTCACGAAATCATGCTGAGGCAGGCATTCACGGATAAATATGGCGCTCCAGCTACGGTCGCTCCCGCGCCCTTATTGACAAGCGGTAAGCGCCCGATATTTGAAAAACATGTCCATACGCCAACGCAGGATCATGCCGAACGCCAGGACAAAAAACAACGCGCCGGTTTGCTCCATGGAGAGCAGGCTATCAAAATAACCGCGGGCCAAATAACGAATGGCGGCGAGCACGATGACCACTGTGAAAAAAGCGCCGGAGCGCTTCATCATGATCACTTCGCCGGTGCGCTCCAACGAGGAAGTGAGCAACAAGGGGTAGGCGAGCGCAATGGCTCCGATGAGAAATGCGATGAGGGCCCAGCTCCACGGCACGCGGAAAGCGGGAACCAGGAACATGGCGAATCCCGTGGCCATGCCCAGGGGTGGAAAGAGAATTTTGCGCGCGGTTACGGCGGTTCGCCCCTCGCGCACACGCCAGACCAGGACGCCCGCCAGTCCCGCGACGGAAGCGACAACGGTATAAGCCAGCGGAACGTGCACGATCCGATCCTCCAAGAGGATTTTGAGATGCCGCGGACGGCGGGTCTTTCCGCCACGGGGAGGCAGGAGAAGCCTGCTTTCAGGATACCGGGAATGGCTCTGCGCGTACAGACGCGGCCGCGCACGGCGCGAACGCCCGGCGATGGGAACCGTTTGACCGGCAACGTCTGATTCCCTCCGGCTGCTGTTTCCGCCCGCAACTGCATCCAACCAAGAGTGAAGCACTGGTGTGTCTGGCCATTTATGAAGCCCTTTCCCTTGCATACGCGCCACGTTTGGTTGATCCCGGCGGCAATGGCCGCGCTTCTCATGAGCGGCGGGTTTGCCGCGTTCTGCCAAAGTTCGCCAGGGGAGACGGCTGCGACGGCGCCCGGGAACCCGGCCGCGCTCGAAGATCCGACGCGCCCTGAAGTTCAGCCGCCTTTGGACGTCGATCGCGACCCGGCGCCCTCGCTCGATGTCGAAGCAGCTCCCCCCGCGAAGGCCGCGAATACGGCCTCATCACCTTCTGCGCCGGGCCACACCAGTCAGATTGAAAAGGAGCGCAACGGCGCCTACGTGCTGCACGCAAACGTGGATGAGGTGCTGCTGAACTGCACGGTGATCGACGCAAATGGCAGAACCGTAACCGACCTGAATAAGAGCGATCTTCGGGTGTGGGAGGATGGGGTTCCGCAGACCATCACCGCCCTACTGCACCAGGACGAGCCGGTGTCAATGGGTATCCTGGTTGACAATTCAGGCTCCATGCGTGACAAGCGCGGCGCGGTGAACGCGGCGGCCTTCGATCTGTTGCGGGAATCGAATCGACAGGACGCAGCGTTTATTGTCAATTTCTCTGACCGCGCCTACCTCGACCAGGGATTCACGTCCGATCTGGTGGCGCTCAACCGCGGCCTCTCGCGCTTCGATTCGAAGGGCACAACCGCTCTCTACGACGCCGTGGCCGCGTCAGCCGATGAGCTATCGAAGCACGCTACGCAACGCAAGCAGGTGCTGCTGATCATTACCGATGGAGCGGACAACGCGTCGCGCCTGACCTTGGCGGAGACTATTCGCCGCGTGCAGAATCTGGGAGGGCCCGTGGTTTATTCCATCGGACTGCTCTATGACAGCGACAAGCAGGAAGCCAGCCGCGCGAGAAATGCTTTGGAAACCCTATCGGAAGAGACTGGCGGAGTGGCCTATTTTCCTAACTCCCTTGGGGATGTAGAGGCCATTGCAACGGACGTCGCGCGCGATATTCGCGAGCAATACACGGTGGCTTACGATTCCACCAAGCCGATGAGCCTCGGAGGCT
>JASHTU010000444.1 GCA_030040395.1 Acidobacteriaceae bacterium | reverse complement strand
GGACGACGTTTCTCATGTCACGGTCGAGATTGTCGACAGCCAGGGGCGCGTCGTGCCTACTGCCGACAATGAAGTGGTCTTCGCGCTGAGCGGCCCGGGACGAATTTTGGGCTTGGACAACGGCGATCCCGTTAGCCACGAAAACTACCAGGGGAACCGGCGCAAGGCTTATTTTGGACGCGCGCTGGCGTTGGTGCAATCCAATGGCCAGCCAGGAACCTTGCGCCTTTCCGCTTCTTCATCGTCTCTGACAGGCGCGGAAACCGTCATAACTGCCGGCGGTTGAGAAAAGCATCTGCCGGCAACGCGAGTCGATGGAAACGCCAACGCTTGTCGCCTGCATCAGGAATGCAGTAATTTTCACATGATGCGTAAACCCACAAACTCCAATGTGGGCTGACACAAAAGGCGCAATCTCTCGACCCGTCGAGTCAATGCTTTGCGACTGGGGCGACCCAATAATGTGAAATCTCCCGTCCCCCCAAAAGTGAAACTCCTCGAGGCAATTAACCTGGAAAGTGAAATCGCATCCATCCTACCCCTCATAAGGGCTATCCATTCGTCCACTGAATGATTTGAAATGAAGTGCTTACACAAGCACTCTAGGCGTAAGCTCAATTCGGATTGGTCACCACAACGACATTTTCAATTGGCGTTTGATTGACGACCTCCCCACCCGCATTGTTGTCCGCCAGGAAAGCGAAGAAGATGGTCCCCGGAGGAAAACCTGATCCGCCTTCGAACCCTGAGAACTTAATCGGATCGACTGAAGCCCCCGATGTGTTGAAGCTTCCAAGCCCAAAAGCAAACGCATTGTAGCTCGTTACCCTTGCGCCAGTTCTCGCACTGAGTGATTGAAACGTTTTGAAGTCTTTTGGAACAGTCGCCGACCGTTGATACAAAGGGAAGACGTTGCCAGAGTTGTAATCTGCCACGCCAAAACCGGAAGGAATTGGCAGATTACCATCGGCGGTTAGCGTCCAGGATCTCAGAGCCGTCGGTTCAGGAAGCAAAATCCCAAGAATGGCAATCCCGGAAGGTGAATCTGCGGATAGATTTGTGGGCCCCACGTTGGTAACCCTTAACGTGAAGACTGTCTCGGCCGTACACGCCGGCGTGCACTTGATGACCATGTTTTGTCCGCCATTAGATGACGCACTCGGCTTCGTCCTGTAATGTCGCACTAAGTAGACGGCGGCAATAGCGAAAACACACATCCCAACGATGGCTATCCTCCCGGTTTGGGAAAGAACAAGAGCGGACGCAAATCTAAAGAACTTTGAGCGCCGCGCTCCACCTTGTGCGCGGGGTGTATCTTCGATGGCCCGAATGAGTAACTGGAGTTGCTGGCGAAAACCAAGATGTCGAAGCTCGATCGCTTGTTGGCGTGAAAGCGAAGCCAGTTCGTCCGGCAAGTCTTGGGCGCGCGGCATGTCCGCTCCGTCGACGAGAATGGGAAAAACCGGAATGTTTCGTTTCAGCGCCCCTGCGATCTCAAGGCGAACAAAATCATTCGGGTTGTCCAGACGACGGGTCCCCGTTTCGTCTGTGGCTGCCAACCACTGCTTCCCAATGACTGCGACCAAGACGTCGCATTTCGATACCTTTGCCCGGAGATATTGAATGAAGTCCTCTCCTGGAGGGATGGTATCGATATCAAAAAACACCTGATTTTTTCCGAAGCGGTCAACCAAGTGATCGCAAATGCGGCCAGCATCGGCTTTGCTGTCATCCCGGCGATAGCTGACGAAGATCCTACGCATGGCCGCGCCACTTAGTTAGCTGTACTTTGCGCACAACTATACCAGAAACGGCTTGCGCAGGATGAGGTCGGTGAACAATTTCTCTGTTATTTCGCCTAATCATTTTCGCGGTGCAGAATGTTCCCAATTCGTGCCGGGTGGCGGCTCAGCATACGCTTTGACTGGGAGGGCGTTCTCGGGTTGCGCAAGGGCCGAGCGCCCGCCAAGTCCTGATCTCTATTTGGCCATCGCAGGATGCCCGATCATCGGCTCACGACCGCCGGTCAGGGTAATGATTGCGGTGCATCGGTATATCTGCTTCGACGGGTCCCTGTTTGCGCCTAAGCATTTCCACATGAAGCCGCTGGGCAAGTCTGTTTCCAATAGCGGACCAAGCTGAACTGTAGCGCTACCGGCCCTCAATATCGGCGCACTCGCAGTACAATCAAGGAAATATTCCTCAGAGAGGTGTTTCCGCCTGAAAGGAAGTTTATGGTTTGCGGGCATTGTGGAACCGATATAAAGCCGGGCTTCAAGACCTGTACGGCTTGTGGCGCCATGTACCTGCAGCAGTTAGGCTGCCTCGGCCGGCTCTTTGCGCTTGTGGGGGTACTTCTTCTCGCCTCGGGTGGGATTATTTTTTTCGTTGTTGTGAACGGCCCGAAGGATCAAACCCTGGCGCTGGTTGACATGTCGCTTATCGCCGGCGGGGCTGTGATACTTCTAATAGTCAGAAAAACCACTCCTTACAAATGGTTTCGAAAGCTCTAGCGCGCCTGCCTCTGAATTCCTAGGACTTGCAACAGGATTTGTTATGACCTCGCTGGCCGCTGCACCTCGGCGGTCGCCAGGTTCTCCATGCCCATCAAATGCTTTGTCCTCCAATAAATTCGTAACCCTCCTAAAAGCAAATTAAGAAGGTCTAACTGCATCCGCTCGTGCTTCCGCAGCTCATGCAGCGGTAGCACGAGCCATTGCGGACCATAATGGCTCCGCATGTGGGACAGCTTGGCGCGTCGCCCATCTCATACATGCTGCGCATGGCCTCGGCGGCATGATAAACCCCGCGGTCCTGGAGCGTGGGGCCGTGCGTGGTCGTGGCGCTCGCTTCCGGCGTCTTCCAGGCCTGCGATTCGGGAGCAATGCCGCCCCCGCTGCCCACTCTTGCTCTTCCGGCGCTCGCAGCGCTGGAGCCACCGCCGCCTGGGCTGCCGCTTGCGGTGCGAGCGCTGGCAGTCACCTGGTGAAGGCGCTTGGCCACCTCTTCGGCGAGGCGCGCCAATTGCCGCTGCGACGGAGCGGGCTCTTCGTCCCCCTCCGATTCAGGGAGCAGCGTGGGTGACGCGGGCAATTGCGGCGCTTGGGGCGCAAGGCCGGCGAAGAGCGTCAACTGCTCACCCGAGAGAAAGCGCAAATTGAGCCAGCGGAAGATATAGTCCATCAGGCTCTTGGCGTAGCCGATCTGTGCGCTGCCCGTCCAGCCTGAAGGCTCAAAGCGCGTGTGCGCGAATTTCTCGCACAGCACTCGGAGCGGAACGCCGTGTTGCAGCGCCAGCGAGATCGAGGTGGCGAAGGCGTCCATCAGTCCGGAGACCGTCGAACCTTCCTTGGCCATCTTGATGAAAATCTCCCCGGGCTGGCCGCTGGGATAGAGGCCAACCGTGATGTAGCCCTCGTGCCCCGCGATCGAAAACTTGTGGGTGATCGAGGCGCGTTCCTCGGGCAATCGATGGCGCACCGCGCGCGGAGGGCCATTCAGGTCCTGCGCCTCTTCGGCGGGGGCCTGCACTGCGGGCGTCCCCGTGAGCACGGGAACCGCGGCAGCCTTGGCGATCTCCTCGAGCGCGTTCTGGAAGGCTTGCGCCGCGGCAACCATCTGCTTGGCCGGGACTTCAACCTTCTCGCCGCTCTTGGCTTCGAGCGCCTTCAAATCGGCTTCCGCGGCTGGCTGCGCGGCGGCCATAAACGCGAGCACGCGGCTGCCGGCCAGATCGAGAGTCGAGGGTTCCTTCTTGGCCCCGGCGGTTGCGTTCAGGCTCGTGTTCAGCGGTTGCGTGCCTTTGGAGCCGTCGCGGTAGATGGCTACGGCCTTGATGCCCTGCCGCCAGCTTTCGGCGTACGCCTCGGCCACTTCGTCCACTGTCGCCTCGTGGGGCAGATTCAC
>JASHTU010000040.1 GCA_030040395.1 Acidobacteriaceae bacterium | reverse complement strand
GGCGACGGAGCCCCGCGCGAGATCGCCATCCCCACCCGCGCCCCCTCCACCACCATCGACCTGCTCGAAAAGGAGTTTCACCGCAAAAAGGAGCGGGAACTGGCCGTAGCCGCCCGCCAGGGCGGCGCTGACGGAGGCCAAACCAGCGCCCAGCGCCGCACCGGCGAAAAAGTGGGCCGCAACGACCCCTGCCCCTGCGGCAGCGGCAAAAAATACAAAAAGTGCCACGGCGCCGGCCAGTAACGCCACGCTGAAAGCCATTCCGGGCACCTGTGACCATCTGCGGCCGGAAACCGCGCTCTGGAATCGCGGGGATGTTGCAGCGCTGCCCTCCCTCCATCACAGGCTCGATGGGTTCCGTTTGCAATCAACCTCATATTGTAGCTACAATTAGATGGTGTAAGTTTGGGACGAGGCGAAGCGGAAGTCCAACCTGAGAAAGCATGGCCTTGACTTCAAAGACGGTTATCTCGTTTACGAGAATCCGGACAAATGCACCTACGACGCCAGCCGCTACGACGAATATCGACTGATGGACGTGGCGATGGCAGTGGTCAAGGGGCGAGTTTTGACGCTGGTCTATACGGAAAACGACGATGAGGTTCGAATCATCTCGTTCCGTCACGCTTCCCGTGAGGAGCGCAAACAGTATGAAGAAGACACAAAGTAAAACCGACTGGAAGCGTGTGCTTTCCATCAAGGAAAGCGCTCCGATTCCCTACGAGTCAGCCGACGGCCCCTACGATCCGAATGACGTCAAGGCCACGCGGGCCTTCTTCGAGAAGGCCGATCTGATTCGCGGCGGCAAGGTAGTGCGGCGCGGCAAGCGGGGCCCGCAAAAGGCCCCAACCAAACAGCTCATTTCGCTGCGCCTTTCTCCCGAAGTGATCGATCACTTCAAGTCCACCGGCCCCGGCTGGCAAACGCGCATCGACCGCACATTGCGCGAGTCAATTCGGAAGAGAGCGTGAATTTATTTAGAGCAAGTCAAGAATCGTATCGACAATTGGCCGACAGTCAGAATCACCGCTCTCAAGGTCCCTTCGGTTGCTTTCCCAACACACGGGCATCATGGCCCATCCCATTTAGACTGGATAGGTTATGTCCACCCTGAAAGCCGTGCGCGGCACGCGCGATCTGCTGCCGCCGGAAACCGCGCTGTGGAACCGCATCGAAACCACCGCCCGCCAGGTCTTCGCTCGCTATAACTTCGGCGAAATCCGCACTCCCATCTTCGAAGACACTAGCCTCTTCGCCCGCAGTGTCGGCGAAGAAACCGACATCGTCTCCAAGGAAATGTACACCTGGGAAGACCGCGCCCGCGCGCAGTCCGAAAAGCCTCAATCCCTCACCCTCCGCCCCGAGAACACCGCCGGCGTGGTCCGCGCCTACATCGAGCACAAGCTCGGCGAGACCGGCCAGTTGCAAAAGCTCTTCTACATCGGACCCCAGTTCCGCCGCGAACGCCCCCAGAAAGGCCGCTACCGCCAGTTCTGGCAGATCGGCGCCGAAGCCATCGGCCCGCCTTCAGCGGGCAGCGAATCACCGTTGAGAGATGCGGAAATATTAGAAATGCTCGCTACCTTCCTCGACGAACTCGGCATCGCCGGCTGGACGCTCGAGCTCAATTCTGTGGGCTCCGCCGCCGACCGCGCGCGTTATAACGATACCCTGCGCGCCGCCCTCGTTCCCCTCGCGCCCCAAATGTGCGTAGATTGCCAGCGCCGCGCCGTCACCAACCCCCTTCGCGTCCTTGACTGCAAGGTCCCCGAGGATCAGCCCATTATCGAAACCCTGCCCAAAATCGGCGATTCGCTCGGCCAAGAGTCAATAGACCACTTCGCGGCCGTCACCGCCGCGCTCCAAGCCGCCGGCGTGCCCTACCATCTCAATCCCCGCCTCGTCCGCGGCCTCGACTACTACACGCGCACCACCTTCGAGTTCACCCACGGCGGCCTGGGCGCGCAAAACGCCCTTCTCGGCGGCGGCCGTTACGACGGCCTTTCGGAATCCATCGGCGGACCCAAAGCGCCCGGCATCGGCTTCGCCATGGGCCTCGACCGGCTCGTCCTCACCCTCCAGGCCAAAGAGGCCGACCAAAGCTCTGCCCCCCCGCAGGGGGCAAAAGCGGATGCATACATCGCTCCGTTAGGCGAGAGCCTCAACGCCCCGGCCCTCACTCTCGCTCGAGAACTGCGCCGCGCCGGCTTCCGCATCGAGCTGGGCGACGGCTCCTTCCGCCTCAAAAAGTCCTTCGAAGCCGCCGATAAAACCGCGCGCCACATTGTCATCCTCGGCGAAGACGAGCTTCAATCCGGTATCCTGACAGTGAAGGATTTCGCCTCAGGCTTACAGACCAAGGTTCCGCGCGCGGAGCTTCCATCCATGCTCGCCAAACCCATGGCCCAGTAAAAGGACACCGCGAGTGCTCGACTTCTTAGGAGATTTGCAACGCACGCATCTATGCGGCGAACTACGCGCCGCCCACGCCGGCCAGCAGGTCGTCCTTATGGGCTGGGTCAACCGCCGCCGCGACCACGGCAACCTCATCTTTCTCGATCTTCGCGACCGCTCCGGCATCTGCCAAATTGTTTTAGATAAGGAGCTCACCCCCGAAGGCCACCGCAAGGGCGAACTCGTCCGTCCCGAATACGTGGTCGCCGCCGTCGGCAAGGTCCGCCTGCGCGCCCCTGATGCCATCAACCCCAAAATGGTCACTGGCGAAATTGAGATCGAAGCCGTCGAGCTGCGCATCCTGAACGACTCCCGCCTCGCCCCCTTCTCGCCCGCTGAAGAAGCCATCCAGAACGAAGAAGTGCGTCTCAAATATCGCTACATCGACCTTCGCCGCGAAGAGATGCAGCGCAACTTTCGCCTCCGCCACGAAATCACCCTCGCCATCCGCGACAACCTCAGCCAGCAGGGCTTCCTTGAAATTGAAACCCCCATCCTCACCAAGTCCACGCCCGAGGGCGCCCGCGATTTTCTGGTGCCCAGCCGCGTCCATCCTGGCGAGTTCTACGCCCTGCCGCAGTCCCCGCAAATCTTCAAGCAGATCCTCATGATCTCCGGCTTCGACCGCTATTTCCAGATCGCCCGTTGCTTCCGCGACGAGGACCAGCGCGCCGACCGCCAGCTCGAGTTCACGCAGATCGATCTCGAAATGAGCTTCCCCCATCGGGAATCGGTGTTCGCGGTGGTTGAATCCTTCATGAAAGCCGCTCTCGCCGCTGCCGGCATCGCCCTGCCCACGCCCTTTCCGCGCGTCTCCTACGATGAGTCGCTGCGCCAATACGGCTCCGACAAGCCCGACCTCCGCCTTCCCGGCCTTGCCGACGTGCGCCCGGCTTTCACTGATGAAGCCCTCGCCACACTGCAAATCGATCCGGCCCTGCCTGTCGTCGCCTTTCGCATCCCCTCCGTTGGCGAGTTGAGCCGCAAAGAGCGCGAAGAGAACCACCCTATTTTCGACCGCAAAAAAGGCGCCAAGTTCATCGACGATTTCAAGCGCCTGGCTAAGAGCTTTCCTGAAGCGGCGACCAAAGTTCGCGACCTGGCCGGCGCCTCCGACGCCGACTTCGTCATCGTCGTGGCCGGCGACCCTGCCCACCACATCAAGGCCAGCGACACCAAGTTTCCCGGCCGCCTCTCCGAGCGCGAAATCAACGTGTACGCCGCGGCCGGCAACTTCCGCTCCGAGCTCGCCAAAAATATGCCGACCGTCACCAGGCCTTTTGCGTTACCGATGAAGCCGTCCAAAGCGCCAGAGAGCGCAGCGCGCAGTCCGCCCTCATCGACGGCGCCCAGGCGTTCCATCCCATCTGGCTCACCGATTTCCCCATGTTCGAGTACGATCTGGCGTCAGGCAAGTGGGTGCCCGCTCACCATCCCTTCACCGCGCCCTACGAAGCCGATATGGCCAACCTGGTCAGCGATCCCGCCTCTGTCCGCGCCAACTGTTACGATCTGGCCATGAACGGCCTCGAGCTGGGCTCCGGCTCCATCCGCATTCACCGCAAAGACGTCCAGCAGCAAATCTTCGCGTCCCTCGGCATTTCCGACGACGAGGCCCGTAAGCGCTTCGGCTTCTTCCTCGACGCCCTCGAATTCGGCACACCGCCCCACGGCGGCATCGCCCTCGGCTTAGATCGCATCGTCATGCTCCTTGCCGGCGCGCCCAGCCTGCGCGAAGTCATCGCCTTCCCCAAAACCGCCAAGGCCATCGACCTTATGGCCGAAGCCCCCACCACCGTGGCCGAGCAGCAATTAAGGGAGCTCCATATTCGCGTCGCGCTGCGGAGCTGACAAAAACCTGGCCGGCAGGGCGTAAACCCCTGCGTCCTCGTAGTTTGTCCCCCAACTTGCGCGCTTCCTCCACCCCGGAGCCAGGTTCAAACCCCCATTCCGGATTCGCTCCGCCGCCATTGCCGCTTTTGTAGAACTGTGGAATCGGCTTCAGCCTGGTAATTTGTCCTTTACACTATTGTTACGTACCCGCATACTCTTTCGTATAGAGAAGTTTAGCAAGCCAAATTCCTTTGGCTGTGCCAAGCACGCCCGGCCCGGCTCAACGATTGGATCGGAGTTTCCAATTCGTCTTGCACCCTCCCTTTTTAGGGCTCGATTCACTTCATGAGGAGGCTTCCGATGCTAAGGCCGATTTCGAAGTTTTTCCTGTTCCTGTTCGTTGCGTTCTTCGCGGTTATGGGCAGAGCGCAGGACACGGCGTCCTTGACCGGGGTGGTCACTGACTCGACCGGCGCCGTGGTCACCGGCACGGCAGTCACGCTGTCGAATTCGTCGATTGGCGTCACCTTCACAGCGAAGACAGATAACACCGGCTCCTATCGATTTACGAGCGTTCCGCCGCACCCCGGCTACGTCGAGACTTTCAGCCACGACGGATTTTCGGCGGTCCAGGTCTCCAACATGACCCTGGACGTAGGCATAGTGCGTACGCAAAACGCGACCCTCAACCCGGGAAGCACGGTGCAGACGGTTGAAGTGTCGGCGGGCAGCGCGTCGGTCACGCTGGATACCAGCGATGCGTCCATCGGCAATAACATCAGCCCCGAACAGTTGAACCAGCTTCCCGTCTATGACCGCAGCACCGGAATCAACACCCTGTTCATTCAGCAGCCGGGCGTGGACATCTTTCAGGGCGCTGTCACCGGGGCGCGCATCGACCAATCGGAGGTCACCGTAGACGGCCTGGATGTGGATGATCTCGCCACCGGGCAGACCTTCTATCTCACCTCTCCAGCTCCGGTCGATTCAGTGCAGCAGTTTACCGGCACCGTTGCCGGCCTGGTTCCTTCCGTGGGCACCGGCAGCGGTGGGCAGTTTCAACTGGTTACAAAAAATGGGACCAATCAATTCCATGGGAACCTGAACGAGTACCATCGCGATACGACGACCGTCGCCAACACTTGGTTCAATAACCTCGACGGGCTTCCCCGCACGCCGCTTATCCGCAACCAGTTCGGGGGCAACCTCGGCGGTCCCATCAAGCGCGATAAAGCCTTCTTCTTCTTCGACCTTGCCGATTCCCGGATCGTGCAGTCGGCGACCGCGGAGCGGACCGTGCCGCTGGCCGCATTTCGCGCCGGCACTCTTAACTACATCAATAGCAATTCCGGTTGCGGGGACAGCAGCCGTCTGAACACGCAGCCAACCTGCATCACCACCTTGTCTGCTTCTGCGGTCGCGGCGCTCGACCCCGCGAATATCGGCTTTGACGCACCCGAACTGACTTTCATCAATGCCCGCTATCCCATCGCCAACGACCTGTCTCAAGGTGACGGCGTGAACACCGGCGGGTACCGCTTTACCGCCCCAGATCCGGATGACCGCACCACCTACGTGAGCCGTGTGGACTATGACTTGACCCCCACGCAAAGAATATACGGTCGCTTCACCATCACCCGGCGCAACGCCATTGAATCGCTTCAGGAGTTTCCTTCCGATCCGGTCACCCACCCCTTCTTTGACCGCACATATTCGTATGTCGTCAGCCATATTTGGGAGATCGGCGCCAACAAGGTCAACCAAATCTACTATGGCGACAACATCAGTAAGCTGAACTTTCCTGACCAATACAATCCGACTGGCGCGGCTCAGTATAGTTTCTCCGGCATTGACGGACCCTATACCGACTATGACGGGCAAAAGCGCCGCATCCCCGTCCCCGAAGCGCGCGACGACTTCAACTGGCAACATGGCGCGCATAATTTCACCTTCGGCGGAACATTCAAGTTCATCAAGACCAACAGCAATCTGGTCAGCGATTTCAACTTCGTCAATGCCGGCCTGCAGGGCTCCGCATTTAGTCAGGGCCTGGACCCGACGGTCCGGCCGCCTGACATCAATCAAGGTCCCAACGGCGTGGGTATCAACGATTACGACAACCTCTTCGCCGATGCCCTCGGCGTCATCGGCCAGATTTATACGAACTTCACTTACAACAACAAAGAGGCAGCGCTCGCGCCCGGCAGCGGCGCCCCGACGGCTTACCGGCACTATGAGTTCGAGGCCTATGCCGGCGACACCTGGAAGGTGAACAAGAAACTCACCCTGACCTATGGACTGCGGTACCAGTTCTACTCCGTGCCTTATGAAACCCACGGATACGAATCGGTGCCGACGCAGATCCCATTGAACACCTTCATCAATGACCGGCTGGTGCAGCAGAAGGCGGGAGACACCAGCAACACCGGTCTGCCGTTCTACAGCTACAAGCTCGGCGGGAAGGCCAACAACGGGCCAGCCCTCTACAACCCATCCTATAAAGACTTCGCCCCCCGCATCGGGTTCGCTTTCTTACCCTATAGCGACCAAAAGACCGTCGTTCAGGGGAGCGCTGGAATTGTCTACGACCGGACGGTCATCGACGCGATTAACTTCCTCCAGGACCAGATCTCGTATTTGTTCTTCAACACCGTGTACAACAACTTTGGCTCATCCACGGTAGATTCCTCTCTCGCGACCGATACTCGGCTTGGCGCGAGCCTCGCGTATCCTTCAAATCTGAATCCGGCGCCTCAGCCTGTCGCCTCGCCTTACACTCCGTACATCGATAACACCGGAACCCCGTATGGACTGGCGGCAGGCGAGACCAACTTCGTGATCCCGCAGAACCTGAAGGATCCCTACTCCATCGCCCTGACCTTCGGCGTTCAGCAGGAGTTTCCGGGCCACACCATCATGAAGATCAACTATGCGGGCAGGCTGGGTCGGCGCTTGATTGCAGACGCCGACGCAAACCAGGTGATTGATGTTCCGGATTACACGGGCAAATCGACACAAACCATGGCTCAGGCCTTTGCTGGTCTAACCACTCAGTTAAGAGCCAATGACACCACTCTTACGCCGCAGCCGTGGTTTGAAGACGTCATGCCGCCTTACGGCGTCGCCGTGGGTGCTGGCGACAACACCAATCTGGTGGCAGGCATGGTCAGTCAGCTTGGACCCAGGGGCGATATTGCCGACATGCTTTACACCCTGGCCGCCTACTCCTACTATTACGGTTACACGGGGTTCCTTCCCACCAATATCGGCATTCCGTCGCAGTTCGGAACCAATGCCTATCTCACCAATATGGGTAGCTCCAACTACCACGCTCTGCTGCTGACCGTGGATAAGAACATGTCGCAGGGCCTGAGCGCCGAATTCAACTACACGTGGTCGCACTCCATCGACAATACTTCGTTGAGCGCGAATAATAACGCGCTTTTCAGCAACCAGGGACTTATCTGCGATATCCTCCAGCCGCGTGCGTGCCGCGGCAACTCGGACTTTGACATACGCCAGGAGGTCGAGTCGAATTTTGTGTATGAGCTGCCCTTTGGGCATGGCAGAAGGTTTGGCGCCAACGCGTCCCGCGGGCTGGACGAGGCCATTGGCGGATGGAGTTTCTCCGGTCTTCCCAGCTATCGCACGGGTATTGCCGTGACGCCGTACTCCGATGCCTATCTGGCTTCGTTCGATAACGCGGACCCGGCGATCTTTACCGGCTCGCCCGCAGACCTCAGGGTCAAAGTCAACACCGATCACAGCAGCAACACGGTCTATGGCTTTGCCGGCGGTGCGGCGGGCGCTGCCAAGGTGTTGTCGGAGTTCAGAGGTCCGATTGGGATCGAGTACGGAGAGCGCAATCTCGTCCGCGGTCCCGGCGCGTTCTTCTTCGACGCCGGTCTGGGAAAGAATTTTCCGATCCTCGAAGACAGGTTGAATCTGCAATTCCGTGCGGACGCATTCAACCTCTTGAACCATCCAGCCTTTGGGCCCCCAGGCGGGGGTCCAACATATGGCGGTTTCAATGGACTAAACATCGTCACCGGCGCGTCCAACTTCGGTCAAATCACGGCGACCAACGTGCAGCCCTCGTCCTCCGGGGTTACGGCCGATGGCGCCCGCGTGGCCCAATTCTCGCTCGCGCTTAACTTCTGAGCCTGACCCACAGAGCAACGACACCGGCCCGGCAGCCATGCCGGGCCGCTTCGCGGATCGCTAAAATCGCGTGGTTCGGTAGCAATTGGCAGCGTACAACAGAACCACGCCGAACAAACTACGCCACTTCGGGAGCCCGCATGAATTCCAGCGCCCGAATCAGGTAAGCCTTCAAATCCTGGCGCGGAACCACCGCGTCCAAAAATCCCCTTTCCAGCAAAAACTCCGAGCGCTGGAAGCCTTCGGGCAGCTTTTGGCGGATGGTCTGCTCGATCACCCGCGGCCCGGCAAAGCCGATCAGCGCTCCCGGCTCGGCGATGTTCAGGTCGCCCAGCATGGCGAAGCTCGCCGTCACACCCCCGGTGGTGGGGTCGGTGAGCACGCTGATGTAGGGAACCCGGGCGTCATCGAGCTGCGCCAACGCCGTGGAGATCTTCGCCATCTGCATCAGGCTCACCACGCCCTCCATCATGCGCGCCCCGCCCGACGCCGCCACCACGATCAACGGCTTCCGTTGCGTGCGCGCCCGATCCACGGCCCGCGCAATCGTCTCCCCCACCACCGCGCCCATCGAACCCCCGATAAACCCGTACTCCATGGCGCACATCACCACGCTGTGCGGTCCCAGCCGGCCCACCGCGCTCAGAATGGCGTCGGCCAGCCCGGTCTCCTCGCGCGCTTTGATGAGGCGCTGCTTGTAGGGCTTTACGTCGGTGAAGTTCAAGGGGTCGGTCGAGCGCAAGCCGGTGTCAACCAGCTCGAAGCCCGGCTCCAGCAGCATCTCCATGCGCTTGCGGGCGCTGAGCTTGAAGTGGTGCTGGCACTTGGGGCATACATTCAGGTTGGCCACCAGCTCGGCCTTCCAAATGGTCTGCCTGCACCCGATGCATTTGATCCACAGGCCCTCGGTGCGCACGGTGCGCTCACCCGCGTCGGCGCCGTTCCCGCCATCCGCCTCGCCCGCCACCGGAACCGCCACCGCCGCGTATTCGCCGTTTTCGCGCTTGAACCAAGTCATACCGAAGCCCATTGTAAATGGGCCAGCTTCCCGCTCCTAGCCCTCAGCGCCGACTCGGCTCTTGATTCGTAGTTCGAGGTTCTTGATTCCTGAACCGTGAACCGCGAACGCCGGACAGTGAACAATGCCCGGCGCCTCACCCCTAGCCCCTCGTCCCTCGGTCCCTATTCCCTCAAGTAGGCGTCGTCCCCGTCGATCCAGTCCTGTCGCGGCGGATTGAAGATGTCCAGCGCCACCGAATCTTCGAGTGCGATCACCTCATGCGGCGCGTGCGGGGGAATGCAGAGAATTTCTCCGGCGCGCACTGTCCGCTCTTCTCCGTCCATCCGAAACAGCAACGCCCCCTCCACCACATGGCTGATCTGCTCGTGAAAATGGTGGTGCCTGGCCACCCGTCCGCCCTTCTTGATCCCGATGCGGGCAAGCATGGTGTTCGCGCCCACAATATATTGCCGCGTTGTCAGGGGATTCATCTGCTCCGGCTCAATGTCGGCCCAACGATGATGGCTCGTAACTGGCACGATTTCCTCCTTCACGACCCCGTTCTTCACGACCTCGTCGTTTTTGACCGGCCCGCTCCGCCTCGCCGCCTCGCACCCGCGCGCCGCCCGGTCCCGGCTCCGTTTCAATATTCTATGCCGCGCTGCGCCAGCACGCCTTTCTGATAGGCGTGCTTCACCTCGCGCATCTCGGTCACCGTGTCGGCCATCTCCACCAAGAGCGGGTGAGCGTTGCGCCCGGTAAGAATCACGTGCACCATCTCCGGCCGGTTGCGCAGCGCCTCGGCCACCACCACGGGGTCGAGCATCTTGTAACTGATGGCGTAGTTGATCTCGTCCAGCACCACCATGTCCCATTCGCCCGAGTAGATTGCCTCGCGCGCCTCGGCCCATGCGGCCTCCACCAGGCGCGTGTCTTCGGGATCCGTCTCCGCGCCGCCCACCTTCACGAACCCCCGGCCCATCTGCTTGAGCACAAAGTTGGGCCCGAATGCCTCCACGGCGTCCAGTTCGCCGTAATGCCACGAGCCCTTGAGGAACTGCAGCACCAGCACCTTCATGCCGTTGCCCACCGCGCGCAGAGCCGTCCCCAGCGCCGCGGTGGTCTTGCCTTTGCCCGGGCCGGTGTTAATCAACAGCAGTCCTTTGCGCGCGTCAGCCATGGCAGTTCACAGTTCTTGGTTCGCAGTTCACAGTTTACGGGCCAATCTCCGGCTACTGTCCCATGGATTGCACGCCGTGCAAAAAAGCGAGGGGCTCGCGAATTAAGAACTGAGAACTATGAACTGTGAACTCACCGCTCAATGCCCGCTGTGATACGGATGTCCCGCGAGAATTGTAAATGCCCGGTAGAGCTGCTCGGCCATCACCAGTCGCGCCAACGAGTGGGCCATCGTCATCGGCCCCAGCGAAAGCAGCAGAGTCGCTCGCCCTCGCGCCGCGTCAGACCATCCGTCCGCCGGTCCCACCGCGAACACCAGGTGCTGGGCGCCTTCATCGCGCCGCCCGCGGAGCCACTCTGCGAACGTCTCCGAACTCATCGCTCGTCCGCGGCTATCGAGCAGCACTGCCGCAACCGGTGTCCGTCCCGCCGGCCGCGCCAGCCATTCGAGCAGCGCCGCTTCGCTGCGGAAGTCTTGCGTGCGCACCCGCGCAAACGCCGCACAGCGCTCCAGATACATCCGCACCAGCGGATCGCATCCGTCTTTTGCCGCCGTGCGGGAGCCGATCTGCGCCAGGGTGATTTGCACGAAAAGGAGAATATCGCAAACCGCCGCGCTGATCCCTGACCCCTAGGGTGTATCGACATATACGAGCGGGCAGCGACGGGAGCCATTTTTTCTCAGATCAAGGAGAGAGGAGCGACGCATACCGGGCGTCTGCTAGCGACGAACGACACAGGGATGAGGGAAAATGGCCCCGTCCCTCCGGGTTGCGGCGCAAATCCGGGGTCCCCAGCGACAGCTTTTCGTCGCTGGGGTGGAAATTGGGCCATACTTCGTTGTCGGCCTCGACCTTGG